>NZ_JBHYMK010000012.1:124941-158681 GCF_042743065.1 Streptomyces sp. NPDC058872 | reverse complement strand
GTTCTTCGGCGGGCGAGTGGAAGAGCACCAGTTCGCGGATCCCCGCCCGCTCGATCTCCTCGTGCCGCAGGACCACCGACCGCAGGTGCAGATTGCAGACCGGGCAGCCGGCGAAGCGCCGGAACTGGACGTGGGTGGGGCGCTCGGGGTCCGGCAGGGCCAGCGGGGCCCCGAGGACCGGGGCGAGCGTCCGGGCGGGAACGCTGCGGCCGGGTTCCAGGCGGCCGTGCGGGCGGGGCGGGAGCGTGCTCATGGGACACCTTCCTCGACGGGCCGTGCCGACAGCCTTAGGCGTACGGCGTACTCCTAACAAGATAGGCGTAGGGCGTACGCTGTCAACCGTCATGCCGCGCCCCCGCTCCCTCACGCCCGAACGCCTGGCCGCCGCTGCGCTCGCCGTCATCGACCGCGACGGGCTCGCCGCCCTCTCCATGCGCACCGTCGCCAAGGAGCTCACCATGAGCCCCATGGGGCTCTACCGGTACGTCGCCGACCGCGAGGAGCTGGAGGGGCTCGTGGTCGAGCGCGTCCTGAGCACCGTCGACACCGCCCCGCCCGCTCCCGACGCGCCCTGGCGCGACCGGATCGAACTCATGGCCGGACGACTGCGCGAGGCCGTCGCCCGACACCCCTCGGCCGTCCCGCTGACCGTCGCCCATCGACACCGCTCCCCCGCCGGGCTGCGCTGGTCCGAGGCCGTGCTGGAGATCCTCACCGGGGCCGGGATCGACGGCGGACGCCGGGTCGTCGCCCTGCGCGCACTGCACGCGTACATCACCGGCGCCATCCAGCTCGAACACCTCGGGCCGCTCGCCGGCAGCGGGACCGAGGCCATCGCCGCACTGCCCGCCGACCGCTTCCCACGGCTCGCCGAGACCGCGCACGACGCCCGGACGATCGGCCCCGAGGAGGAGTTCTTCGGCGGCCTACGGCTGCTCCTGCACGGCCTCGACGGCGCGTGACCCGGAGGCCCGCGGAGCGGGGGGCGCGCGCCGGACGGCACGCGCCCTTGCGGAAAGCGGGACAATGGAAGGCGGCCCGGGATTCCGGGCCGTGCCTGTGCGAGGAGGAGTAGGACGATGGCGGAACCCGCGGAGCGGAGCGCACAGCGGCGGCTTCGACCGGCACCGCTGATCTTCGAGCCCGTCGAGGCCACCGCCGATCCGGAGCACTTCTTCGACCTGGAGTCGATGGAGGATCCGCGCGAGCTGCTGGCCCGGGCGACAGAGCTGACGCTCGCGTTCCGGGCGGCGACGGACCGGGCGACGGAGTTCCAGGCGATCGCCGCGGCGCAACTGGCGGACCCGCGCCGGTTCGACCGGCTGACGGCGGCGGACGTCGCCGAGCGGGCGGAGTGGACCGAGGACTACGCCCGGAAGATGATCGAGTTCGGTCGGGGCCTGATCCGGACGAACGGCGGACCGTCGGAGGACTGAGCGGACGACCCCGACGGCGGGGGCCGCGGGCGGAGGCGCCGCCGGCGCGGCGCCCGTGACACCGGCCCACCGGGCCCTCGCTCGGGCACATGGGCGCAGCCGCTCCAGATCAGTACGACACCCCTGCCGGCTCGGCCCTCACGGGGGCGCATGGACGCGCCTCGGCAGCAGCGCCGTCGAAAAAGCACCATGGCATATGCCGAAGCGCACGATACTCCTCGCCCACCGCCCTTGTCCGGGATTCCGAAAACCCTGGGAAACCGCATCGTCACTCCCGGTACACCTGATCCATGACGACGTGGCTGCGCAACGAGACCCCCCAGGACATCTTCCGGTTCCTCCGGGAGGGCGACGAGGGACGCCACCAGACGGCACGGGTGACCGCCGACGGGGCCGCCTGGCTCACCTCCGCCGCCGGCGATCGGGACACCGCGCTCACCCGTTGGGAATCCCGGCCGGCCTCACCGGCGGCACTGCCCTGCGGGACGGTCTTCGACGTCGTCAACGTGGACCCGGTCTTCGGGCGCCGGATGCTGGACAGACTCTGGGAGGAGGGCCCCGGTTCGGGACCCGTGGCGATGCACCGGGGCCGGATGATGCTCTTCGCCGCGCCGGGAACGGCCCAGCGCCTGCCGGCCCTGCTCGACTGGGAGGAGTGGGGCGAGGCGGTGCCCCGACCCCTCTGCCACGGCTCCGGGGACGCGGTGACCGTGCCGCCGCTCGTGCCGTCCGACGCCGCCGGGCCCCGCTGGCTGGTGGCCCCGGACACCCGGCACCCCTGGCTGCCGGGGCCCGAGGTCGTGCTCTGGGCGTGCGTGCGGGCCGCCCGGGCGGTCTCCGCCGCCGACGTGCGGGTATCGATTTTTCCTCCCGCCGATTCGCCTGCTAATGTCTACGACGTCAGCAGGCGCCGCTAGCTCAGTTGGTTAGAGCAGCTGACTCTTAATCAGCGGGTCCGGGGTTCGAGTCCCTGGCGGCGCACAGACGGAAGAAGCCCCTCGCGCGAGCGGGGGGCTTCTTCGTGTTCCGGTGCGGGACGGGGCCTTGCGGCTCAGCCCGCGGCGGGCGGGGTGATCTCGACCGTCCAGCTCCCCGAGCCCGTGCGCTCCACGACCTCGACCCGGACGCCGCTCCCGGGCACGGTCAGGGTCTCGCCCTCTTCGAGCGGTGCGTCCGCGAGCGGAGGGTAGACGGAGCGGTCGGTGCAGGCCTCGGTGTCCGGATGGGCGTCCACGACCTCGACCGGACCGTTGCCGGAGGCCGCGCCGCTGCGGACCCGGTAGACGAGGACGCCCTCGGTGCAGGTGTCGGCGTCGTTCCCGGCGCTGCTGCGGGCCTCGATCGCCAGGACGCTTTCGGGGCCGGTGCGCACGACGGCGAGCCGGGTGCCGAGGCTGCCGCCGGCCGCGGGTTGGACATCGGTCGGCTCCAGGGTGACCAGCCGGGAGCCGGCTCCCTGGACGCAGGCCACCTGGGCGCGGGAGAGCCAGCCGAGCTTCCACTTGTGCCAGCCGAAGAGGTCCGGGGAGAGCCCGAACTGGCTGCCCATGACGTCCCAGTCGCCCACGTGGGTGTCCCAGTCGCCCTTGCCGTCGAGCGGGCGCCGGTAGAGGTCGGGCAGGTCGAAGACGTGCCCGGTCTCGTGGGCGAGGACGTTCCGGTCCGGCGGGTGCCGCTCGAAGACCGTGACGACCCGCTTGACCTCGGTGCCGTCGACCTTGAGCGGGCGCTCCAGATTGACGACCTTGGTCGCGTCGGAGTCCACTCCGGGCGCGTCCGGGTCGGCCACCAGGTAGACGATGTCGTACCGGGAGAAGTCGACGTCCTCGTCGGCCGCGGCGATCGCGTCCCGCAGGTAGTCGGCCCGTTTCCCGGCGTCCCAGTCGCGCCGTATGTCGTACTCCCCCGACTCCCGCGGCATCGGGGTCCACTCCGCCCGGGAGTGCGGGCGCAGGCTGAAGCGCCCGTACGAGGCCCGGTCGAAGTACTCGCTGGTCGCGGGGAAGTGGTCGGCGGCGAGTTGGGACGGCGTGGTGAGCGGCTCGGAATCCGGGAAGGACAGGAAGATCATGACCGCGTCGAGGCTCTCGGTCGGACGCGGATAGGAACGGTTCCAGGTGTCGAGGCCGAGCGAGTGGTGGGCAGCGGTGCGCGGAAGTGCACAGGGGCTCGCCGAGGTCGCACCGACGGCCGGGCCCGCGACGAGCCCGGTGGCGGCCAGGGCGGCGAGCGAGGTGAAGGCCGCCGCGCCGGCGCGCAGTCGCGGGCGCTCCACTCCCCCGGGTGGCTGCTGACCCCTCACATGGACCTCCGGATCGGGAATGCGGGACACCATCACCACCTTGTGACGGTTTGGCGTCTTTCGCATGTTTCCGCTGCCCCGGTCGGGTGAGTGCGTGCCACGGGGTCGACGCGACACGAGCGGGTTTCAGCTCACGGAAAGTCACATTCGGTCATGCCTCGACGACCCGCGTCAGACATGCGCAGAAACGATCGGGCGAGCTTTCGCGGTGGCCAGCCTCACAGCCCCGGAGGCCCTTCACGGCCCCCTAGAAGCTGGAACGCCCCCCGGGCCTGGCTCTATGATCGGCTCACTCTTCCTTGGCCGACCATCCCGACCACATGTGACCGGCCCGACTGCACACGGGAGCGAGCGGTGAGCGGAACCCCCGAAGGACCGGTGCACTCAGAGCCGGCGGAGACACCCACGACCGAGGCCACCACCACGGAGCGTCACCTCGCACGCCGGAAGGCCGAACTCCGTGACTACCGCGCCGCCTTCCGGGTCGCCCAGCTCGCCATGGCCGTCGTCGACGAGGACGGGGTCGTCGTCGCCGCCAACGATTCCTTCGGCACCCTCCTCGGCGCCGCGCCGGAGGCGCTCCACGACCAGGCCGCCGCCGACCTGGTCGACCTCGCCTCCGACGGGCGCACCTGGCACGCCTACCGCGAGGTGCTCCGGGGCCGCCGCTCCCGCTTCCGCTGCACCCGTCGGCTCAAGCACGCCGACGGACGCTCGCTCTGGGCCGAAGTCACCGTCGCCCCCGTGCCGGGCAGCCGGCGGGTGCTGCTGTCGATCGCGGACATCAGCGACCGGCGCGAACTCCACGCGCGCCTGCGCCACCTGCAGATGCACGACCCGGTGACCCGACTGCCCAACCGCGCGCTGTTCTTCGAGCGCCTCTCGGCAGCCCTGGAGGCCGCGACCCAGGACGCCCCGGACCCCGTCACCACGGCCGAAGCGGTGGGTCCACCGGCCGGGTCCTACGCGTCGTACGCGTCGTACGGCCCTGGCAGAACGGGGCGGATCGGCCTCTGCTACCTGGACCTCGACGGCTTCAAGGCGGTCAACGACACCCTCGGCCACCGGGTCGGCGACCGGCTCCTGGCCGCCGTCGCCACCCGGCTCACGGAGTGCGCGGACAGCGACGGCTACACCCGCAACGGCAGCCACCTCGTGGCCCGGCTCGGCGGGGACGAATTCGCGATCCTGGTCGAGGACTCCACCGGCACCGAGCAACTGGCGGACCTGGCACGCTCGGTGCTCGACGCGCTGCAACACCCCTTCGACCTGGGGGGTCAGCGGCTCTCGGTCTCGGCCTCGATCGGCGTGGTCGAGCGCACCGCCCACGGGACCACGGCGACCGCGCTGATGCAGGCCGCCGACACCACGCTGTACTGGGCAAAGGCGGACGGCAAGGCCCGCTGGACCCTCTTCGATCCCGAGCGCAACGCCCACCGGATGACCCGGCAGGCCCTCTCCTCCACCCTGCGCCCCGCCCTGGAGCGCGAGGAGTTCGCCCTGGAGTACCAACCGCTGGTGGACCTGACCGACGGCGCGGTGCGCGGGGTGGAGGCCCTGGTGCGCTGGAACCACCCGCAGTTCGGCCCGCTCGCGCCGAATCGGTTTGTCGGGATCGCCGAAGAGGACGGCTCCATCGTGGAGTTGGGACGGTGGGTGCTCAACACCGCGTGCCGTCAAGCCCGACAGTGGCAGAAGGACCACCCGCGCGAGCGTCCGATCTTCGTGAGCGTCAACGTGGCGGTCCGCCAGGTCTGGGACTCGGACCTCGTCGCGGACGTGGCCGGCATCCTCGCGGAGACCGGCCTCGCACCGCACCTGCTCCAGTTGGAGCTGACCGAGTCCGCCGTGATGGGGTCGAACGGCCGGCCGCTCCAGGCGCTCCAGGCGCTGAGCGACATGGGCGTGCGGATCGCGATCGACGACTTCGGCACCGGCTACTCGAACCTGGCCTATCTGAGCCGACTGCCCGTCTCCGTGCTGAAGTTGGACGGTTCTTTCGTGCGCGGCTTCCAGGACGAGGAACACGCCAACCCGGCGGACGAGTTGATCGTCGAGGCGCTCGTCCACCTCGCGCACCGACTCGGACTGACCGTCACCGCCGAGTGCGTCGAGACCGCCGGGCAGGCCAGCCGGCTGCGGCGGATCGGTTGCGACACCGGGCAGGGCTGGTTGTACTCCAGGCCGGTGGCTCCGGACCGCATCGCCGCGTTGATCGGCAAGGAGCCGCTGCCGGTCTGAGCCGGCGACCCGCAGGGCCGACGCACACCTCCGGACGGGACCGGCACGCGGACCCGCCGCCCGCCGTTCCCGTGGGTGGCCCGGGGCCGGGTTCCGGACGTGGAACTGCCCCCGACCGGAGGGACATTCCGGGCGGGGGCAGTGGTCGTGCGGGGCTCAGCGGATCAGGGCCTCAGCAGGCGCCCTGGTCCTTCCAGACGCCCCATTCGCCGGTCGTGCCGGGCTCCTCGTTCTGGGTCCACCACTGGGCCTTCCAGGTGTGGCCGTTGTGGGAGACGAGGCTGCCGCCGGTGTAGATGGTGCCGGCCACGTACGCCGGTGCGGTGCAGCCCGTGGGGGGCTCGGTGGTCGGCGGGGTGGTGGGCGGCGTGGTGGTCGGCGGGGTCGTGGGCTCCGTCGTCGGCGGGGTCGTGGGCGGGGTGGTCGGGGACGAGCCGACGGCGGCGACGATGTCCTTGAAGAGGGTCGCGTTGGCGTCGAGGCCGAGCAGCGAGTACATCATCGCGCCGGCGAGGCCGCGGTTGTGGGCGTAGTCGGCGCGCGCCTGGATGGTGCGCTTGTCCAGACCGGTGAAGAACTCGCCGTCCTTGTAGAAGTAGGCGGACTTGGCCTGGTCGTCCCAGAAGGTGGTCGCCGCGTTGTCGACGATGCCGCCGAGCTCCTTGTAGTGGGCGATGCCGGGCTGCTGGCTGAGCGGGCGGGCGCCGGAGGGGCCGGTGGCGGGCTGGGCGAGGCCGTTGGCGGTGCCGGCCGGGACGCCCTTCCAGCCGCGGTAGTAGAACTCGTAGCCGAGGGTCAGCTTGTTCGCCGGGAAGCCGCCGGTGATGCCGTAGGCGGGCTTGCCGTCGATCCAGGAGTCGATGGCGTTGTCGATCGAGTACTTCTCGGTGCCCGGCTTGATGGGGTCGGTGGGGTCGTTCGTGCCGGAGTAGAGCGGGGACTGGTGGTACGTCGGCCCGTCGCCGTCCCAGGCGCCGTGCATGTCGTACGTCATGATGTTCGCGTAGTCGAGGTACGCGCCGATCTTGTCCGTCTCGATGTTCTTGATCTTGTCCTGGCCGGCCGGGAGGGCGGCGGTCAGCAGGTACTTCTTGCCGCCGTGCGCGGCGCCGTACTCGTCGAGCTGCTTGCGGAACTCGGCGAGGAGGAGCGTGAAGTTCTGCTTGTCCTCGGGGGCGTAGTGGTTGCCGAGGTGGCCATCGGGCGAGCCGGGGTACTCCCAGTCGATGTCGATGCCGTCGAAGATGCCGGCCGCGGTGCCGGGGCCGCCGAAGCCGCCCTCGACCGGCAGGTCGCCCTGGATGTACTGCTTGATGCAGGAGGCGACGAGCTTCTTGCGGCTGGCGTCGGTCTTGGCCGCGTCCGAGAAGTACTTGGAGTAGGTCCAGCCGCCGAGCGAGATGTTGATCTTCAGGTGGGGGTGCTTCGCCTTCAGCTCCTTGAACTGGTTGAAGACGCCCACGATCGGCTGGTCCCACTTGTCGGCGACGCCGTCGACGCTGTCCGCCGCGGAGAAGGACTTCTGGTAGTCGGCGTACGAGTCGCCGGCGCCGTCACCCGCGTTGGGGTTGTTGTCGTCGCCCGCGGCCTTGTTGGCCTCGAAGCAGGTGAGGTCGGTCGGGTGAATGTTCCCGAACGAGTAGTTGATGATGTCCAGGTCGGCCGCGATGCCCCGCTCGTCGAGGTGCTTGGGGTAGAAGGCGTTCCCGTACACGCTCCACTGGTCGTAGTACGCGATCTTCACGCCGCCCGTGGAGGCGGTGGTGGCGGTCTCGGCCGCCTGGGCGGAGCCGAGGCCGGCCGTGGCGGCGAGCGCGCCGGCGGCGAGGGCCGTGCTGAGGAGCGCGGCGGTCAAAGGCTTACGGGGGTGCACGTGCGGCCTCCGGGAGGGGTGGCGGTACGGAAGTTGGAGCAGTGATATCCGCCGCATGAACGACTCGTCAATGGTCTGAACCAGATTGAGGACTAGACCAATTCGTCGAGGAAAGCCCTCGTCAGGGCCGCGCAGCACAGAAAAGAACCGCTCGCCACCATCGGTGACAAGCGGTTTAAGGTTCACTTAGGGAAGGGCGGCGGTTCGTTCGGGGTCGAACCAATCTCCCTCAGGAAACGAGGATTTCACGACGCCGGCAGCTCCGGCAGCCCGTACGCATCGGCGATCAGCTCGTAGCTCCGCACCCGCTCCGCGCCGCCGTGCCCATTGGCCGTGATCATCAATTCGTCCGCCCCCGTCCGCTTCTGGAGGTCGTCCAGCCCGGTGCGCACCTCGTCCGGAGTGCCGTACACGACGTTCGCGAGCCAGCCGTCCACGAACTCCCGCTCGGCCGGGCCGAACCCGTGGGCGGCGGCCTCCTCCGGCGTCGGCACCAGCCCGGGTCGTCCGGTGCGCAACCGCAGCATCGCGAGGGCGCCGGCGAGCACCTGGCGGTGGGCCGCGACCGCGTCCTCGGCGGCGAACGCCGAGACGCCGATCATCGCGTACGGCGCGTCGAGGACCTCGGAGGGCCGGAAGGAGTTTCGGTAGAGGTCGAGCGCCGGGATCGTGCTCCTGGCCGAAAAGTGGTGGGCGAAGGCGAAGGGCAGTCCGAGCAGGCCCGCGAGGCGGGCGCTGTAGCCGGAGGAACCGAGCAGCCAGATCGGCGGACGGCCGTCCGGCCCCTGGACCGGCCCCGGCACGGCGTGGATCCGGGCGTAGGGGTGTCCGTCCGGGAAGTCGTCGTCCAGGAACCGGGTCAGCTCGGCGAGCTGCTCCGGGAAGTCGTCCCCGGGCTCCCGCCCCCATCCGGACGAGGGGGCCCCCGCGGCGCCCCCGTCGAACCCCCCGGTGCGGCGCAGGGCGGCGGCGGTGGCCCCGTCGGTGCCGGGGGCGCGACCGAGGCCGAGGTCGATCCGCCCCGGGGCGAGGGCCTCCAGGGTGCCGAACTGTTCGGCGACGACCAGGGGGGCGTGATTGGGCAGCATGACGCCGCCCGAACCGAGCCGGATGCGCCGGGTGTGGGCCGCGAGGTGGGCGAGGATCACGGCCGGCGAGGAGGAGGCGACCCCGGGCATGGAGTGGTGCTCGGCCACCCAGTGCCGGTGGAAGCCGCGGCGCTCGGCGAGCCGGCTCAGCTCGACGCTGGTGGCGAGCGCCTGGGACGCGGTCCGCCCGCTGCCGACGGTCACCAGGTCGAGCACGGACAGCGGTACGGGCGCGGTCCCCCGCACCTCTCCTCGAATTGCGTCGGTCACCGTCGGAACCCTTCTCGGCGCGGGTGTGGATACGTCAGGGCCATAACGGGAGGTCCCCTCCGCTTATTCCCCCCTCCGGAGCGCCCCGAGCCTTCGGGACCGGCCACCGACCCCGCCCCACCGGCGGGAACACACCGTTCGCCCGTGGCCGAAGACCAACGCGTGCGCCGGCGCACACGTCCCTGACCTGAGGCTCTGCACATCACTCATGACATGGGCATATGTCAGAGTAGTGCGCCGCAGTCCAGGGGCCCGATCCTCCGCATCATTCTCGCCAACAGCCGCCCCGTAGAGGGCCCTTGGCGGCTATCGTGGTACGAAAGCTTGCGGTCACAACCTGGTAGGGGGAAACCGTGGCGCTGAAGCCCGAGCCCACCGCGCCGTTCCACTCGGTGCAATACGCCCTGCGCGTCCTCGAGACGGTCTCGCGGCACGGTGGCGGAGTGACGGACGTCCAGATCGCGCGCGAGACCGGCCTGCCCGTCGTCCACCTGTCCTCGCTCCTCCTCATGCTCCGCCGCGAGGGGTACGTGGAGCAGGTCGCCGACGGCGCCTATGTGATCGGGGACTCCCTCGTCCTCCTCGGCTCCGGCCTGACCCGCCGCGAAGCCCTGGAGGCCAAGCTCCAGGAGACCCTGACCGAGCTGCGCGACTCCGTCGGCGCAGCGGTCTACATCAGCCGGTACATCGACGGCGAGGTGAAGATCACCCAGTTCGCCGACGGTCCGCGCACGCCGAAGGTCAACGAATGGGTGGACTTCCGCTCGGCGGCGCACGCCAGCGCGGTCGGCAAGTGCCTGCTCACCCAACTGGACCAGAACGGTCGACGGGACCACCTCTCGCGCCACAAGATCGCCCGGCTGACCTCCCGGACGATCACCAGCGAGCGGATCCTCTTCTCCAAGCTCGACAGCCAGCCGGCCACCGTTCCCGTGCTCGACCTCCAGGAGTACGCGGTGGGCACGGTGTGCGCGGCCGTCCCGCTGACGGCGGGCGCGGCCGTGGGCTGCCTGGCGCTGTCCCTGCCGATCGAGCACGCCCATCGACTGCGCGCGGCCGCCGACACCCTCAACCGGAAGGCCGCCCCGGTGGTGCTCTCGCTGGCGCTCTGAGGCGGACGGGGCGAGGTCCCGGCGGGGTGGTCACGAGCACCCCTCGGGACCGGGTAGTATTTTCTCTGTCAGCAGGCGCCGCTAGCTCAGTTGGTTAGAGCAGCTGACTCTTAATCAGCGGGTCCGGGGTTCGAGTCCCTGGCGGCGCACAGACGGAAGAAGCCCCTCGCGCGAGCGGGGGGCTTCTTCGTGTTCCGGTGCGGGCGCCGGCTGCCCGTCACGGCGGTGCTGCGACGCCCGCTCCCCGCGGGGGCGGGCCCGGGGGGCAACCGTCGCTTCCGCTATGCCGGCGGTCTCGTCCACCGGCCGCCCGCGTCCAACAGCCGGCCGATCGCGTCCGCGTCCAGCGCCGGATTCGCAGCCGCAGCGTGGGCCAGCTCCTCGTCGTCGAGGAGTGCCGCCAGCCGGGGCTGCGGAAGCTTCGGGTGGCGCGTCGCCGCAGCCCGCACCGCGGGCCGCGGGTCCCGGGTGAGCCGCTCCAGGACCGCCGGACCGGTTTCCGGATCGCGTGCGGCCAGGGCCCGGACCTCGGGGTCCCGGTGGTCGGAGAAGGCGGCCAGTCCCTCGGTCGGGAAGTTCGGCCGGGTGGTGAGGCGAGCGCGCTCGGGGCCGGTGTACTCGAGGAAGCTGCGCAGGAGGAGTGCCGCGGGGGCGTCCGGATGGTTCTGGGCCAGCAGGACCCGTACGCCGAGGTCGTCGTCGGAGGCCAGTCGCGCGACGAGGTCCGGTGGCAGCCGGTGGTCCTCGGCCGCACGTCGGCGCAGCAGGGGGTGGCGGGACAGTGCGTCCCGACGGACGGCCCCGGGGTCCCGGGGCACCTCGCGCACGAAGGAGCGCCCGAAGCAGCGCTCCCCTGGGACCCGGTAGTCGATCCGGGCCCGTTCCTCCTCACTCAGCGCGGGGTGGAGGGACACGGCCAGCCGGACGTCCGGATGGGGGTCCGCCATGAGTGCGCGGCGCTCGGCCGGCCCCAGGTCCGCGTGGTGGGCGACCTCCGTGCGCACCTCCGGATCCGGGTCGGCGACGAGTGCGCGGCGCTGGTCGGCTCCGAGGTCTGCGCGCCGTGCGATCACGGCACGCACCCGCGGAGCCGGGTCGGCGGCCAGGAGGACCACCGCGTCGGGAGGGAGGGTGGGGTTGGCGGCCAGCAACTCCTTGTCCCCCTCGTCGACGGGCCTGGCCAGGACGGCGTCCACCACCGCCCTGCTGAGGGCGTCGTGGAGCAGCATGTCGGTGCGGGCGTGGCACGGGCGGTCGGGGAGCTCGCTCTCCACCCACGCCGGATCCTGGGACCGCAGATGGCGCCGCGCCGACTCCCGGACCCCGTCATCGGGATCCGCGAGCAGTGCGGCCCGTACGTCCGCGGACAGCGACGACCAGCTGTTGACCCCCCACCGGCGGACCTTCGCGATCGGGTGGGTGGGCATCGCCCGGCGCAGCCCGGTGGAGACCTGCTGGTGGGAGAAGGCGTGGAGGCTCTCGTCGTCATAGGTGCTGATCATGTGGACGACGGCCTCGTCGGGCAGCGGGTCGGGCCGGTCGGGGAACTCCACCCGGGGTCCCGCGGCGAGGTGGGCGCGGACGAGCCACTCGGGATCGTCCAGCAGCCGGACGCGCCGGGCCGGATCGACGTGGGGGTTGCGGGCGAAGAAGCTGCGGGTGCGGGGGTCGGGGTGCTCGACCACCGCGTCGACGACGACATCGGGCAGGTCCCGGTCCCGGCACAGCACCATCCGGGCGGCGAGCGGGGCCTCGGAGAGCAGTCGCAGGAGGACCTCGTCCGGCACGGACGGGTTGAGGGCCAGCCCGGCGAGCCGGCGGGCGGGGAGGTCGGCGTCCGACCAGATCCGTTCGGGCGTGCTCATGTTCTTCTGTCCCCCGAGGTGGCGACCGGTGTGACGGAGAAGTGGTGGTGCACGGCCCCGTGCGGGGCGGCGGGCCGGGCGCAGGACACGGCTCCCTCCCCCGGCGGGCGGGCCCGATGGGGAACCGTACGGGAAGGGGCGCGGGCGGGGGAAGGCGTCAGCCGCGCTGCTCCTGGGAGGGGGAGCGGGCGTGGCGGGCGTACTGCGCCAGGAGGGTCTCCGTCGCCTCGGGGGTGAGGAGCTCGTACGGGGCCGTGGGGGCGGGGCGCCACCAGACCGGGTCGGGGCAGAGGAAGGAGGCCCGGCGGAGGGCCACCCGGTGGATCTTGTTCGTCGCCGTGAGGGGCAGCTCCCGCACGACCCTGATGAAGCGCGGCGGCATCTTCGTCCCCAAGTCCGCTTGCGCGGCGAGGAAGTCGGCGAAGGCTCCGGGATCGAAGGGCCCGTCCCCGTGGAGCGCCAGCGCCGCCATGACCTGGTCCCCCGCCACCGGGTCCGGGACCGCGTACACCGCCGCCCCGGCCACCCGGTCCCAGCGGGCGAGGAGGTTCTCGATCACGGCTGCGGCCAGGTTCTCGCTGTCGACCCGCAGCCGGTCGTCCGTGCGGCCGGCGAAGTAGAGGAAGCCGTCGGCGTCCCGGTAGAAGAGGTCGCCCGTCCAGTACCAGTCCCGTCCGGGGCCTTCGGCCCGGGCGGGCCCGCGGCGCAGCCGGGCCGCCTCCGCCTCCGGGTTGCGCCAGTAGCCCTCGAAGGACGAGCGCCCCCGGTTGACCAGTTCGCCGACCGCCTCGGCGGTGTTGAGGAGCCGGCCGGCGGGTGAGAAGCGGGCGGGGGCGCACTCCTCTCCGGTGTCGGGGTCGACCACCGCCAGGTCGTCTCCCGGTGCCGCCCTGCCGATCGCCCCCGTGGGGGTGTCCGGGGTCCGTTGGACCGCCGCGCCCCCCTCGGAGGAGCCGTACCCCTCCACGAGGGGGACCCCGAAGCGTTCCTCGAAGCGGGCCGCGTCCACCGCGCCCGCTTCCGTGCCGAAGCCGAGCCGCAGGGGGTGCGCCCGGTCGTCCGGCCCCGGCGGGGTGGCGAGCAGGTACTGCACGGCCCGGCCGACATAGGTGAAGTAGGTGGCGCCGAAGCGGCGCACGTCGGGGAGGAACCGGGAGGCCGAGAAGCGGGCCCGCAGGGCGACTCCGGCCCCGGCGGCGAGCGCGGGTGCCCAGTCGGCGATCACGGCGTTGCCGTGGAACATCGGCATGCAGACGTAGTGGACGTCGTTCGGCCCGATCCCGAAGTGGGAGACGAGTGAGGATCCGGCAGCCGCCAGCCGCCCCTGGCTGCACAGGGCGGCCTTGGGCGCCCCCGTCGAACCGGAGGTGAAGGAGAGCAGGAGGAGGTCGTCGGGGCGCACGGGGCCGAGGGAGGCATCGCCCGGACGGGCGTTCCCGTAGGGGGCGAGGAGCTCCCGATAGGCCTCGGTGTCCGTGACCAGGATGCGCAGGCCCGGCAACGGCAGGTCGTCGAGGAGGGGCAGGTGGGCGCGCTGGGTGACCAGGACCCGACATGCGGTGTGCTGGATGTCCCGGGCGAGTTCGGGGCCCCGCCGGGTGGGGTTGATCCCGGCGACGGCGGCCCCCGCGAGGGCCGCCGCGCTGAGCCAGAGCGGGTACTCCGGCGTGTTGTCGAGCAGGACGCCGAGGTGCGGCTCG
Source organism: Streptomyces sp. NPDC058872 (assembly GCF_042743065.1). NCBI lineage: Bacteria > Bacillati > Actinomycetota > Actinomycetes > Kitasatosporales > Streptomycetaceae > Streptomyces > Streptomyces sp. NPDC058872. The sequence goes on along the minus strand of NZ_JBHYMK010000012.1, from coordinate 144,794 downwards.
CTCCCCGGCAGGGGTGGCATCAGGTCCACGAGCAGCGCGGCCCGCGCGGCGGCGCCCGCGGCGACCTGGTGGTGGGTGAGGGCGTGGTGCTCGTCCCTCAGGCCGATCCGGTGGTCGCCCCACTGGCGCCCCACGAGCTCCGCGACGGTGTCCGCGCTCCTCATGGACCGGACTGTAACTGACGGATCATCAGAAATGAACCGTCGTGCCGACGGTCAGAGCCTGACGTCCGAGCAGGCGTAGAAGGCGTTCGCGGTGTCCGCGATCGTCCACACCGCCAGGATCAGGTGCCGACCCGTCTTGCCCGCCGGGATCGTCCCGGAGTGCGAGAGCGTCGACGGCGGTTGCTGGTTGTTGTAGGGAACGGTCAGGAACGGTTGGGGATCGAGCGCCGCCCGGGTCAGCTTCTGGGTCGGGTCCCAGCCGTTCTTGGTGATGTAGTACCTGAAGTCCGTGGTGCGGTGCCGGGCGGTGAACTGCCAGCGGAAGGTGTGACCCCGTCCCGCCGTCAGCGGGGTGGTCGGCCAGGCACCGCCCCGGGGGTCGTCGAGCTGCGCGAACTGCGAGAGCCCGGCCGAGCAGATCTTGCCGTCGGCGGGGCCGGCTGCGGGGAAGCCCTTGGGACCCTCGACCGACTGCGGCTCCCACTGGATGGGGCCGCAGTTGGTCACGGTGCGGTTGGCGCAGAGCTTCTGACGGCTGATCGGAGAGTCGGTGTAACCGTGGCTGCCGGCGGTGCCGGCGCCCAGGAGGGTGGCGCCGGCGACGCCGAGCGCCACCACCGCCGCCCCGACTGACTTTTTGCGCATGCTGTCGCTCCAGGAGAACGTGGGGGAGTTCCATGGGGCCGTGCGCGCGCGTACGGTACTGCTTCACTCGCCTTTTGGTCTGGACCAAGTACCAAGGTAGGGACGGACATCGGGCCTGTCCATCCCCTCAGGCCCCCTCGGCGGGTGCCGTCCTGCCCGTGTAGAACGCCACCGTCAGGTCCTTCACCAGGGCCTTGCGCTCGTAGTCGTCCAACTCCACCAGACCACGACTGGTCAGCCGGTGGACCACGTCGTCCACCGCGTCGACCACCGAGGTCAGCACGCTGTCCCGGTGCTTCGCGTCGATCGCGGCAATCCGACGCCGCCGCATCGCCGCGGCCACCTCCGGTGCGTACTCGATGCGCGTCGGCTGCGCCGAGAAGACGTCCACGCCGACCGGAGCGCACTCCGCCGACAGCATCCCCGTCAGGGCCTCCCCCACCGCCTCCGCGTCCCGCAGCGTCGGCGCGTCCTCGTGGAAGGCGTCCGCAGGGAGCTGGGAGAGCACCCTCGCCATCGCCGCCTCCACCTGTTCGCGCAGGTACTCCTCGTGCCCGTCCACGCCGAGCGCGGCCCGCACCGTGTCGCGCACCCGCCACACCACCAGCACCACGACGTCCAGCGCGGTGCCCTTCGCGTCCACCGCCGACAAGGGCTCGCTGCGCCAGTGCCGCAGCCTGACGTCCACCCGACGGCGCAGCAACAGCGGGCTGACCCACAACAGGCCCGTGCGACGAACCGTGCCGCGGTAGTCACCGAACAGCGTCAGCACCAGCGCATGACCGACGCGACCGCGCCCGAGGCCCCCCAGCGAGAACAGGGTGAGCAGCACGCCCAGGGCGAGGAGGGCCCACTGACCGAGGTGGACGCCCTCGTAGGGGCGTACCGGTAGCCGCAGCATCCGGGCCGCCTCGGCGGGCAGCGCACCGGTCCACCACACGACCGCCGCGCACCCGACGAGCGACAGCGCCCCGCCGACGACCCCGACCCACCCCGGGAGCACCGGTCCGGGCCGCTCGACGAGGGCGGGATCGGCGGTGGGGGCGGGACGGGCACCGGGAAGGACGGTGGAGACGGAGGGCCCCTGTGTCCGGGACCCGGCCGGAGCGGATTGCCCCTTGGACTGCCCCTCGGGCTGGCCCTTGGACGGCGGCTGGGGGTGGGGCTTGAGCTGGTCCTTGGGCTGGGGCTTGGGCTGGGGCTGGGGTTTGGGCTGGGGCTGGGGCTGGGGCTTGGGCTGGGACCGGACCTTCGACTGCGCGGACCGGGCCTCCGGGGAGGCCTCCGTCTCCGGCCGGGCACGGGATCCGGGAGCCGCCCCGGGATCGGGCTTCGCCGGGGCCTGCACCTTCGACGGACCCGGGATGGCGGGCTTGCGCCCCGCCCCGGGCGGAGTGGGCGGGGCCATCGCAAGGGTGTCGGGCCCCCCGTCGTCCTCCTCCGGGCCCGGGGCCACGGGCTCCGGCTCGTCGCGGAAGAGCAGGTGGACCGGGATGGCCCCGGTGGTCTCGGCCCCGATCACGTTCTTCCGACGGGCAACCCGCACCACGGCCGCGACGGGCATCGCCACGGCCCCCACCCCCGCCCCGCCGATCCGCCCGAAGTCCAGTGCGCCGGACCGGACCGGACCCGTGGGACCGGGCGGTGCGGCGCCCACCGGAGGCGCCGCACCGTCCGTGTCGCGCGGGGCGCCCCCGGCAGGACGATCGGCGTGCGGAACGACGGGCGCGGGGCCCGGGTCGCGAACGGCCCCCGTCACGGGGGGAGCGGAACCGGAGCCACGGCCGGGCTCCGACCCGGGAGGTTGGATCGGCCGGTCCGGACGGACGTCGGCCGCGGCGGGGGCTGCGGGGGGCACCGGTCCGCCGGCGGCAACGGCCTCCGTGCCTCGCACCCCCCTTGCAGCGCCTCTTCCCTCCCCACCGGCGTCGGTCCCGGTCGTGGGGTCCGGCGCCGGAGCGGGGTCCATCACCGCGGCGGGAGCCGGAGCAGCAGCGGGAGCAGGCGCGGACGCAGAAACAGGGGCAGGAGCAGCGGGTGCGGGTGCGGGTCCGGTCGGCACCACCCGCACGGCGGGTGCGGGTGGTGCCGGGGGCGTCGCCGGGGAGGCGGCCGGGGCCACGCCGCTGGGGGCACCGGTCGGGGCCCCGGCCGAGGGAGCGTCCGGCTCCGCACCGGACGGCGGTTGGGCCGGGGGCCGCTCCGGCGTCCCCGGCGCGGACACCGCGGGAGGCGTCGGCGGCACGCTCGGCACCGACGCCGTGGCGGTCGGAGCCATCGGGCCCGGCGGAGCGGAGGGGGTCCCGTGCGGGGTCACGCTTCCCCGGCCCGGCTCCTGTGCGGCGGGCTTCGGAGGACGCCCTTGACCCGGATCCGGTGGGGACGTGCGGGGAAGGCTGCCGTCCGTCAGCCGTCTGGCCGTGCGGGCCGCGTCGCGCGAGGCCGCCGCGCCGGAGTCCGGGGGGTTCGGGGTCGATGCCGTCATTCGGGTCCACCTCATGCTCTCGGGGTCATCGGAACAAACGCCGCCAGGTCTCCGGGCCCGGGTAGCCGTCGGCCGCTCCGCCGCGCCAGCCCTGTGCCCGCTGGAACGCCTCGACGTTGCGGCGGTCCGCCTCCGTCCAGCGCGGACCGGGTCCCGACAGGTAGTGCTTGCCGAAGCCCCGCTTCACCAGTTGTTTGCCCAGCTTCTCCACATATGCGTTGGATTGGCCCGGACGGAAGTAGCCACGCCCGGGAAACCCCGTCGCATTCGCGCTCGAACCGCTCGAACCACTCGAACCGCCGATGTCCTTGCCGCCGCCGGTCACCAGGAGCCGCCAGGTGTGCGGCCCGGGAACGCCGTCCGCCTCCTTGCCCTTCCAGCCCTGCGCGAGCTGGAAGGCCTGGGTCGCCCGGCGGTCCGCCCCGCCCCAGCGCGGACCGGGGCCCTGGCTGTAGAACCGCTTGCCGCCGCGCTCGACGAGGAGCTTCCCGAGTTGGGTGACGTAGGCGTTGTTGGCTCCGGGGCCGAACTTCGCCGCCCCGGGGTAGGGCGTCGTCTCCGTGGCCTCCGGCCCGCCGCCCGTGCTGCCGCCGCTCACCACGCCCAGGTAGCGATAGGCCACGTACTTGGCGGAGTTCTCCCAGTACGCCATCGGCGTCGCCTGCTTCCGCGTGCGCGGCTTCGTCTGCTCGTAGGCGATGTAGGAGGTGTGGGTGTAGTCGGTCCAGCCGCCGAAGAGCGTGACGTGGGAGCCCCGGGTCGGGTTGGCCGGGTTGTGGAAGAGCAGGATGTCTCCGGGCTGGAGCTCGGAGCGGTCGATCCGCACGGCGAAGCGGTCGAGGCTGCCGGTCCACTCGTTGCTGCGCAGGTTCCAGGCCATGGAGATGTAGCCCGAGCAGTCCTGGCGGTACCCGTCCGACCAGTACTTCTCCATGGAGTACGGAACCTGGGCGGAGACCCACCTCTTGGCCCGGTTGATGATCTCCGCCCGGGTCGTCGTGCGCAGGGTCTCCGCGGTGATCTGACTGGTCGTCGGGGTGGCGGTCGGCAGCGGGTCGGGGCCGGGGCCCGGCGCGCCGTGCAGCGGCTCCCGCCCGCCCTGCGGGGTGTCGGGGTCGGGTTGGGCGGCGGTGCGGGAAGCGGTCGGTTCGACGGGGTCCGCGGGATCCGCGGACGGGGCGGCCGACGGATCGCGGAGGTCCGGAGGGTCGACGGCCGGGGGGTCAAGTTCCGGGAGCGGCGTTCCCGTCGGGTCCGCGACGATTTCCCCCGGGGCCACGCCCATCGCCCCGCCCGGCGCGTCTGCCGGGGTGAACGGTCCGGCGGGGAGGGCGAGGGCCGCGGCCGTTCCGGCCCCTCCCCCTCCCAGCACCACGCCCGCAGCCGTGACCAGGACCAGTGCACGGCGCGCGCCGTGCGCCGCCGGATGGCCGCCCGCCCGAACCGGCAGGCCCGACGCGAGACCGCGCCGCTGCTGGGCGCAGCCCGGGCAGCCGCAGTCGGCCGCGGGTTCGAACTCCTCGAAGATCGGCACGCTCATGCGATTCCCCTCCACACTCGTCAAGATCTTTTGACCCTTGTTTCGGGCGTCAGTGTCTCAACTGTCTGGACAAATCGCATTTTGACGGATTGAAGTACCGATACGACCATCCGACAGGCCGGGGGCGATCGATATTGGTCAGGAGCACACCTTCGCGTCAGGTAGAGTTATCTCTGTCAGCAGGCGCCGCTAGCTCAGTTGGTTAGAGCAGCTGACTCTTAATCAGCGGGTCCGGGGTTCGAGTCCCTGGCGGCGCACGCAGCGCCAAGGCCCCCTCACCATCGGTGAGGGGGCCTTGGCCTTTCTCCGGGGCGCGCGTCGAACCCTCGTGCGCGACTGGGCAGTTGCCGAGGCCCCGTGTCGAGCCCGGCCGGGGAGGCCTTCCCGCCCCCGGGGCCCCGCCACCTCCGGGCCCGCCGTCCCGGATCCCGCCGTCCCGGGCCCCGCCGGACGGAGCGGCGGAGCGCGTGTCGGCGGACACCCCTGGGCCTCGACGCGCCGACCCCCTACAGTGTGCGGAATCCCGACCTCCCGTGGCGGCACCGGGCTCCTCCCGCAGCCCGAAGGCCCCGCGGTCGAGGACCGGCCCGGTCGGCGACAGCCCGGGACGCGCCCCGCCGACCGGGGCCCGGTCCTGGCACGCCCCCTCCGTCCCGCCGCTCCCCTGCTCGGCCACCCGCTCTCCCCGGGCCGGCCGACGCGCTCCGCGACGGACGGGGCCGGGAGCCCCCTTCAGGCGCTCGGCGCCGCCCCAGCTCCCGCTCCCGCTCCCGTCCCCGCTCCCGCTCCCGCTCCCGTCAGGTATGCCGACACCACCACGTTCGCCGCGTACGTGCCTGTCGCCCGGTCGAAGGCTCCGCCGCAGGTGATCAGACGGAGTTCGGCACGGTGGGGGGCGTGGGGCCCGTAGGCCTTGGCCGGGTCGAAGCGGTCGCGGGGGAAGGTCCGGACGTCGTCGACGGTGAATTCGGCGACCGTGCCGTCCGTCCGGGTGACGCGGACCTTCGCACCGGGGCGCACCGCGCTCAGGTCATGGAAGACGGCCGGGCGGGTCTCGGTGTCGACGTGGCCGACGAGGAGTGCCGCCCCCGCGGCGCCGGGCCGGGTGCCCGAACCGAACCAGCCCACCGTGCGGGGCATCTCGTAGGGCGGCGGGTCGACGGCGCCCGCGCCGTCCAGGCCGCGCGCCACGACGGGTGCGGAGATGCCGAGGGAGGGGAGTTCCACCCGGCGCGGTGCGGCGGGTGCGATCGGCGCGTGGGCCGGGGGCAGTGCGGGGCCGAGCGGACGGCCGACCGCGGCGATGTCCCCGGTGGTCGGCGCGGAGCTGCTCCCGGGGCCCTCGGTGGCCTCGCGCCCCCAGAGCCAGAGCCCGAGCACGAGGACCGCCCAGGCCACGCCGGTGACCGGCCGGCCCGCACCCGCCACCGGTCAGTCCGTACCGGTACCCGTACCGGGGCCGGAGGCGCTGCGGCGGGCGCTGCGGAGGGCGACCGCAACGGCGGCGACCGCGGCCATTCCGAGGCCGAGGAGGGTGTACGGGGTGCCGAGGCCGCTCTCACTGGTGGTCTGGGCGACGCCGGGGGCGGCCGGCGCGGCGAAGGCGGCGGCCCCTCCCCCGCCGGCACGGACCGGGGCCACCGGGGTCGGCGGGGCCGGTGGACGGGTGGGCTCCTGGTGGTGCCGGACCCGGACGGTCCCGGCGGCCGGGTGCCGGTGTCCGTCGCAGTCCACGCCGACCTCGTACGTGCCGTCTTCGAGGCCCGACCTGAGGGTGGTGTCGCCGACCAGCGGGGCACCGGCGCCGTCCCGGCCGGTGAGTTCCGCATTGGCGACGAACGCCGGGGAGGTGGCGACGCCGGTCGTGCCCCCACAGCCCCGGACGTGGACGTCGACGTCCGCGCCGGGACCGGCGGTGGACGGGGTGGCGGTGGCCTTCACCCCGTCGTGGGCGTGCGCACCGCCGGCCGCGGGTGCCAGCACGAGCACCAGGGCCGCCCCTGCGGCACGGAGAGCAATGGGACCTGAACGCATCGTGACCTCCTGATACTGGCAGGGTCACCCGGATCGACGCGGCTCGCATCCGCAGGGGCGGGACGGCCGCCCTCCCTACACCCGGTCGACGATGTCCGCGATCGACTTGACGATCTTCGACGGGCGGAACGGGAAGCGGTCGATCTCCGCCTGCGTCGTCAGCCCGGTCAGGACCAGGAAGGTCTGCATGCCCGCTTCCAGGCCGGCGAGGATGTCGGTGTCCATCCGGTCGCCGATCATCGCGCTGGACTCGGAGTGGGCGCCGATCGCGTTGAGGCCGGTGCGCATCATGAGCGGGTTCGGCTTGCCCGCGAAGTAGGGCTCCTTGCCGGTGGCCTTGGTGATGAGCGCGGCGACGGAGCCGGTGGCCGGGAGCGGGCCCTCCAGGGACGGGCCGGTCTCGTCGGGGTTGGTGCAGATGAAGCGGGCGCCGGCGTTGATCAGGCGGACGGCCTTGGTCATCGCCTCGAAGGAGTAGGTGCGGGTCTCGCCGAGCACCACGTAGTCCGGGTCGTGGTCGGTGAGGACGTAACCGATGTCGTGCAGCGCGGTGGTGAGGCCGGCCTCGCCGATGACGTACGCGGTGCCGCCGGGACGCTGGTCGTCGAGGAACTTGGCGGTGGCGAGGGCCGAGGTCCAGATGTTCTCGACGGGGACCTCGAGGCCCATCCGCGCGAGGCGGGCGTGCAGGTCGCGGGCGGTGTAGATCGAGTTGTTGGTGAGGACCAGGAACGGCTTCCCGGTCTCCCGCAGCTTCTTGATGAACGCGTCGGCGCCGGGGATCGGCACACCCTCGTGGATGAGGACGCCGTCCATGTCGGTGAGCCAGGATTCGATCGGCTTGCGCTCTGCCATGGGTGCGGGACTCCTGCCGTGCAAACGTGCGGTGTGCTGGGGGCGCCGCGACAGCGCTGTGGCGACGCCCCCAGCGTAGTCAGGATGTGCTGATCTCGACCCCGTCGATGGTCCAGTACCAGTTGTTGACGCCGGTGTAGTGGAAGCGGAAGCTGACGTGGGAGGCGCCGGGCGGGACGGCGACCGTGAGGGACTGGGGGCGGGACACGACGTCCGCGGTGTAGCTCTTGACGGGGGTGGGGGTGCCGCCGTTGAAGCTGGCGAGGACCCGGGCGGTCTGGCGCCCCTCCTGCCGGTAGAAGGTGGTGAAGTCGAGGGTCACCGAAGCCGCGCCGGAGACGTCGTACGCGGGTGTGACCAGCGTGGAGTCGTAGCTGCCGGAGAAGCTCTTGTCCGCCCATTCGTCGGAGTCGGCGACGGCGAAGACGCCCCGGGCACGGACGTTGAGCTCGCGGGACTGGTCGCGCTGGGTGCGGGACCAGAACTCGTCGGTGGCGAAGGACCAGCCGCGCCACTCGGTCACCCCACCGGTGCCCATGGCGTTGTTGATGACGGACCAGCCGCTGGGCGGGGTGTGGGTGAAGCCGAGGATCCCGTTGGGGATTCCGGTCTCGTCGACGCGGCCCGTCAGCGTTCCGTAGAGGTCGTCGAAGGGGTCGTCGGAGCGCTGCTGGATCGGCTTCCCGTCGAGGCCCCAGGACGGGTCGGGGTCGATGCCGAGCTGGTGGAAGACGGTGGCGGCGACGTCGACGAGCCGGGTGTCGATGGGGCGGGCGCCGGCGGCGATGCCGGGCCCCTGGGCGAGGACGAAGGTGCGTCGTTCCTCGATGCTGGAGCCGCCGTGGCCGCCGGCGTCGGTGTGGCCGTGGTCGGTGGTGACGATGATCGTCCAGCGCTCCGCGGCGTAGGTGGGCCGGGCCCGGACGGCGGCGAGGAGCCGGCCCAGATAGCCGTCCTGGACGTCGATGGCGTCCAGGTACTTCCGGCTGCCGGCACCGTGGTGGTGGCCGATCTCGTCGGTCTCGCCGAAGTAGACGAAGAGGACGTCGGGGTTCTGGTGGCGGAGGACGTCCTCGGTGATGTCGGTGATCAGCCCGTCGTTGACCGCGTAGTCGTTGTCGTACACCAGTGTGGCGTCGGCGCCGGGGGTGACGGTGCCGTGGGTGTCGAGCTCGGGCCAGTCGACGGCAGCGAAGAGCGAGAGCTCGGGGCGGACCTGGTGCAGGCGGGCGAGGAAGCCGGGGTACTGCCCGTAGTTCTTGCCGCTGAAGCTGTTGTCCCTGACGCCGTGCTTGTCGGGCCAGACGCCGGTGGAGATCGTCGACCAGCCGGGGCCGGAGGAGGTCGCGGCCATCGGGTTGGCGTAGAGCAGGGAGCGGCCGTAGGTGCCGTTCGCCATCAGGGACTTGAGGGTGGGGGCCTTGGCGGCGTCGATCCGGTCGTGGCGCAGGCCGTCCATCCCGACGACGAGCACCTTGTCCGTGCTGGTGCCGTCGGGGAGCGCGGGGACGGCGGGCGCCGCCAGGGCGGCGGGGGCGGCGAGCCCGGTGGCGGCGGCTGCTGCGGTGGCACCGGCGGCGGCGAGCACGGTGCGGCGGGAGATGCCGGTGATCGGCATGTCGGAGTCCTCCGTCGAAGGGGTCTGGGCACGGCAACGCCCCTGATTCCTCAGGGGCGTTGGTCCGTACCCGTTATCTTTCCGCGATGTTCGGGGGCGTTCCAGGAGTGCTCGGTGAACTCTTAGCTTCCGGTCGCGGACTTCCACGCGTCGACGAGGGCGGTGAGGTTCTCGTCGATGTCGGCCCAGTTCGGTTCGAAGACCTCCACGCCCTCCATCAGGGCGGCCAGTTCGATGGCGTTGGCGTCGGTGGCCTTGACGTCCGTGCGGGCCGGGAAGCCGCCGCCGATCGAGCTGACCTCGCGCTGGGCCCCCTCGCTCAGCAGGAAGTCGAGGAGCTTCTTGCCGTTCTCGGTGTGCGGGGCCCCGTCCACCAGGCCGGCCGCGTACGGGAGGGCGAAGGTGGTGGGCGCGCCGCCGTCCCTGGCCGGGAACCAGATGCCGAGGTTCGGCATGGACCGGGCCTGGGCGAAGTTCATCTGGACGTCGCCGTTGGCGACGAGGAGCTCGCCCTTGTCCACCTTGGGGGCGAGCTTGGAGGTGGAGGAGGACGGTCCGACGTTGTTGGCCTGGAGCTTCTTCAGGTACTCCATCGCCGGCTGCTGGCCGCCGAAGTCGTGCATCGCCTTGATGAGGACGGCCGTGCCGTCGCCGGCGACGCCGGGGGTGGAGTACTGGAGCCGGTCCCGGTACTTCGCGTCGAGCAGTTCCTCCCAGGTCTTCGGCGGGGTCGGCAGCTCCTTCTTGTTGTGGACGAAGCCGAAGTAGTTGTTGACGACGGAGGTCCAGGTGCCGTCGCCGGACTTGTCGCCGCCGTTCACCCGGTCGGAGCCCTTCGGCCGGTACTCCTGGAGCAGGCCCTTGGAGCCGGCCTGCTGGATGAAGGGGGGCAGGGTGACCAGGACGTCGGCCTGGGTGTTGCTCTTCTCGCGGAGGGCGCGCTGCACCATCTCGCCGGAGCCGCCCTCGACGTACTTGACCGTGATGCCGGTCTGCTTCTCGAAGTCGGCGAAGACCTTGTCGTACCAGCCGTCCCCCGACTCCCCCTTGAGGCCGTCGGCACTGTAGACGGTGACGACCTTCTCGTCGGAAGCGGCCGAGGAACCGCAGGCGGTCAGGGTGGCGGTGAGGGCGAGGGCGCCGATGACGGCGGCGATCGGCTTGGCGTGGGTAAGCATGACGTCGTTCTCTCCTAGCGGTACGGGGCTTTGGTGCGGATGCGGGAGACGAGCAGCAGGGCGAGCAGCGTCGCGGTCATGAGGACCACCGCGAGCGCCGAGCCCGTGAACAGGGAGCCGCGGTCGGTGGCGGTGAAGATGAGCACCGGCAGCGGGGTCCAGTCCGGCGGGTAGAGCATCATCGTGGCGCTCAACTCGCCCATGGACAGGGCGAAGCAGAGTCCCGCGGCGGCGTTCAGGGACGGCAGCAGCAGCGGGAGCTTCACCCGGAGCAGGACGCGGGAGGGGCGGGCGCCGAGACCGGCCGCCGCCTGCTCGTACACCGGGTCGAGGCGCAGGATCGCGGCCGAGACCGACTGGTGGGCGAACGCGGTGACGAGCACGGTGTGCGCGAGGATCACGATCCAGCGGGTGCCGTTGAGGAGTACCGGCGGCTGGGAGAAGGCGACCAGGACGGCGAGGCCCACGACCACGGACGGCACGGCGACCGGCAGGACGAACAGGGTGTCGACGAGCCTGCCCAGGAGCCTTGCGGGGCCGCTCGTCCCCTTCCGGAGGGCGGATGCGGCGAGGGCCGCCCAGGTGCCGACGGTCAGCGCGATCAGGCTCGCGGTGACGGCGGTGACCAGGCTGGTGGTGAGTGCCTGGAGGGACTCGCCGCGGACGGCCGCCGCGTAGTGGGCGGCGGTGGGTCCGGAGGGGAAGGCACCGGACCAGTGGGTGGCGAACGAGGCGGTGAGGATGACGAGGAGGGGCAGGGCGAACAGCGGGACGAAGAGGACGGCGCCCAGGGCCCACGTCGCCCACCTGCCCGTGCGGCTATGCACCAGCACGACGGCTCACCCCCCGGTAGAGGACGTAGAGGCCCACCGAAAGGGCGACGTTGACGACGGCGACCACACAGGCGGCGGCGTAGTCGGATTCGAGGATCGCCTTGCCGTAGACGAGCATCGGGAGGGTGGTGACGCCCTTGGCACCGGTGAAGAGGACGATCCCGAACTCATTGAGGCACATGACGAGGACGAGGCTGCCGCCGGCGGCGAGCGCGGGCAGCGCCTCCGGCAGGATCACCTGCCGGACGATCCGCAGCGGCCGGGCGCCGAGCGAGGACGCCACTTCCAGCTGGGCGGTCTCCATCTGCGAGAAGGCGGCCAGGAGGGGGCGCATCACGAACGGGGTGAAGTAGGTGATCTCGGCGAGCAGGACGCCCCACGGGGTGTTGAGGAAGTGGAAGGGGCCGGTCTGGTCGCCGGTGAGGTCCGTCCAGATCCCGTTGGCCGTGCCGACCGTGCCGTAGAGGAAGAGCAGGGCGAGCGTGATCAGGAAGGACGGGAAGGAGAGGAAGACGTCGATGGACTTCGACACCGCCTTCCCGCCGGGGAAGGGCACGAACACGACGATGAGCGCGAGGACGAGGCCGAGCACGAGACAGCCCGCGGTGGAGGCGACGGCCAGCCACACGGTGGTGACGAGCGCCTCGCGGAACGCCGAGGAGGCGAAGACCCCGGCGTACGCACCGGGGGTGAGGGACTCCCGGACGACGAGGGCGAGGGGGTAGAGGAAGACGAGCGCGAGGACGGCGACGGGCGGGAGTGCCCACGTCCAGGGGGGAACCGTGCCGGTGGTCGCGGTGCGCCCCTCCCCCGGCCCCCGTGCGGGAGGCGCCCCGGGGACGGAAGGGGCGGACGCGGCCTCCGGTGCCGGGGGCGCTGCGGCGGGGCCCCGTACCGGGCTAGCCATCGTGCACCCCCGCGGCCAACAGGACCGCGTCCTCCGGGGCGAAGTGCAGCGTCACCTCGCTGCCGAGGGGCGGGGGCTCCCTCAGCTCCCGGACGTCCGCCTTCACCCGGTGCCCGCCCACCTCGACGTACAGCCGGTGGGTGGAACCGCGCCACTGGACCTCGACGATCCGCCCCCGCAGCGGGTTCGGGCCCTCGCCCAGGCCGACGAGGTGCGGGCGGAGGCAGAGGGTGGCGGCCGACCCGGGGGCGGCGCCGGAGGGCGGGACCTTCAGCTCGGTGCCCGCGAAGACGGCGCCGTCGACGCCGACCCGCACCGGCAGCAGGTTGGCGTTGCCCACGAACGAGGCCGTGAACGCGGTGCGCGGCCTGCGGTACAGGTCGTGCGGAGTGCCGCAGTCCTGGAGCCTGGCCCGGTCCATGACGGCGATCCGATCGGCCAGGGTCAGCGCCTCGACCTGGTCGTGGGTGACGTAGAGGATCGACACGTCCGGCAGCTCGCGGTGGAGCCGGGCCAGCTCGGCGAGCATTCCGGAGCGCAACGGGGCGTCGAGGGCCGACAGCGGCTCGTCGAGGAGGAGGACCTCGGGGCGGATGGCGAGGGCGCGGGCGATGGCGACGCGCTGCTGCTGGCCGCCGGAGAGTTCGCGGGGGTGGCGGCGGGCGTAGGCCGCCATGCCGGTCATCTCCAGGGCTTCGGCGACCCGCCCCGGGATCTCCCCCTTGGGGACCTTCCGGGCCTTCAGGCCGAAGGCGACGTTGGCCTCCACCCGCAGGTGGGGGAAGAGGGCGTACTGCTGGACGACCATGCCGATGCCGCGCTTGTACGGGGGGAGCGCGGTGACGTCGCGGTCGCCGATGAACACCCGCCCGGAAGCGGGCCGGACGAAGCCGGCGACGGCCCGCAGCGCGGTCGTCTTGCCGGAGCCGGAGGGGCCGAGGAGGGCCATGACCTCGCCGGGTTCGACGGTCAGGTCGAGGGAGTCGAGGACGGTGGTGCTCCCGTAGGCGACGGTGACGCCGTCGAAGCGGATGCCGCCGGTCACGCCCCGCACTCCCGGATCAGACCGGGCAGTTCCGCGACCGAGGGGAGGACGTGGGTGGCGCCGTGCTCCTTCAGCGCGGCCTCGCCGTGCGCGCCGGTGAGGACGCCGGCGACGATCCCGGCGCCCGAGCGGACCCCGCTGAGCATGTCGTACGAGGTGTCGCCGGCGACCACGACCCGGCGGACGTCGTCCACGGCCCCGGTGCGGAGGAGGGCGGCGAGGACCATGTCGGGGTACGGGCGCCCCCGGCCGCCCGCGTCCGCGGGGCACAGGGTCAGCTCGACCAGGTCGCGCCAGCCGAGGGCGTCGAGGATGGCGTCCTGGGTGGTCCGGGCGAAGCCGGTGGTGAGGACCACGGTCCGGCCCTGGTCGCGGAGGGCGGCGATCGCTTCGGCGGCGCCGGGAACCGGGGCGATGAGGCCGGCGGCGACCCGCTCGCCGTACGCCTCCTCGAAGGCGGTGTTGGCCCGTCCGGCACGGGTCTCGTCGCCGCCGAACAGGTGGCGGAAGACGGAGATCTTGGACTCGCCCATGGTGGCGCGGACGTAGTCGATCATCGTGGCGGGGTCTTCCCCGAGGCGTTCGGCGGCGGCCGTGAAGGCCTGTTCGACGAGGCCGCCGTCGGCGACGGTCGTGCCGGCCATGTCGAGGACGATCAGGTTCGACTTCTGCACGGTGTTCACCAGCCCAGTTCGTTGGCGGTCGTTTCGGCGATGGCGGGCGAGCAGGTCATGCCGCGCCCGCCGGGCCCGGTCACCAGCCAGATCCCGTCGTCGACCCGCTGGCGGTGCACGACCCGGCCGGTGTCGACGCACTGCGCGTACACCCCGGCCCAGCGGCGCCGGACCTTCGGCATCGGGCGGCCCAGGAGGGATTCCACGACCCGGCCGAGGTGCTCATAGGGGTCTTCGAGGGTGTCGAAGGCGAAGGGGTGCTCGTACTCGTGGGTGTCGCCGATGGTCAGTCCGCCGTCGAGCCGCTGCACCATGAGCAGTTGCATCTTGTGGGCGGCGGCGGTCGGGTCCTGTGCCTGGCCCTCGTTGAGGGCGTCGAGGGCGGACGAGGCGTACGCCGGGTAGTAGCGGAAGGAGTCGGCGTCGGCGACGGAGGTGGTGAGCGGCTCGCCGAGGGGTTCGGTCTGCATCATCTGGAGCCGGACCCGGCGGACGGGCAGCTCGCCGGCGACCTCGCGGACGAGGCCGGAGAGCCAGGCCCCGGTGCACAGGACGACGGCGTCGCCGGTGTGGGTCTCGCCGCGGTCGTCGCGGACGGCGCGGCCCCCGGTCCCCCGGGTGGCCACGTCACGGACTTCGCGGTCGGGCAGGAAGGTGTAGCGGCCGGTGGCGAGGAGGGCCTCGCGGAGGGCGAGTTGGGCGGTGCGCGGCTCGACGGCGGCGTCCCGCTCGCACCACAGGGCGGCCTCGAAGTCCCCGCGCAGGGCGGGGTTGATCGTGCGCGCCTCGTCGGCCGTCAGCAGCCGGTAGCCGCGGGCGGCGGCGTCGGGACGGGCCGCGGCGGCCTCGGCGACGGCGCGTTCGAGCGCGTTCCGCACGGGGGTGAGGGAGCCGATGGCCCGGAAGCCGAGCCCGGGGACGCGGGCGCCGATGTCCTCCCAGAGTTCGCGGGCGCGGAGGGCGGTGTCGAGCTCCTCCCCGCCGGCCCGGCCGCTCACCCAGATCTGGCCGAAGTTGCGGAGGGACGCTCCGCGCGCCTCGGCCTCGCGCTCGATGTGCACGACCTCGTGGCCGCGTTCCACTGCGTGCCAGGCGTGCATGGTGCCCACCACGCCGGCTCCTACGACGATCACCTTCATGACCGAAACGGTCGTGGCGGCGGGTGGACCGGACGGATCCGGCGGTCGACGGAACGGTGAACGGACCGACAAGCTTGGACCAGACCCGTTATCTTCTCGTGACCAAACACCCTCGGGTGACCGACCGGCCCGATCAGTCCTGCGGGCCCAGGCGGGTGGTGAAGCTGAACCTGTCACCCCGGTAGAGGGTGCGCACCCGCTCCAGGGGCCGCCCGGCGGCGTCCCGCGAGGCGCGGTGGAGCAGCAGCATCGGCAGGGCGGGCGGGGTGCCGATGAGCAGGGCCTCGCGCGGGGTCGCGAGGACGGTCTCGATGCGTTCGTCGGCACCGCCGAAGGAGATCCCGAGCCGGTCGTGGAGGTAGGCGTAGAAGGAGGAGTCCGGATCGAAGTCGGCGTCCAGCCGCGGGGCACGGGCCTCGGAGACGTACGTGCTCTCCAGGCCGACCCGCTCGTCATCGGCGAGCAGCACGCGCTCCATGTGCCAGACGGGCTCGCCCCGTTCGGCGCCGACCTCGGGGGCGAGCGCCTCCGGGCAGGGGAAACGGTCGAGCGAGATCAGACTGCGGCCCGGGCGCCGCCCTTGCCGACGGACCCCTTCCGTGTAGCTGGCGAGCGAGAGGGGCTGCTCCAGTTTGGGGCCGGCGACGACCGTGCCGCGGCCCCGACGGCGCACCCGCCCCTCCAGGAGGAGTTCGCGCAGGGCCTGCCGGACGGTCTCCCGGGACACTTCGTACCGGACGGCCAGGTCCCGCTCCGTGGGCAGCGCTCCGCCCTCCCCCAACTCGTCCACGAGGAGTGCGAGCTTCGCCTTGACGGCGTAGTACTTGGGAACGCGGCCGTGCTCGGGGACGCCGGAGCGGACGGGGGCGCCGGGGGTGTTCTGGTAGTTCACCCGGGGATGGTCGCAGACGGGGATGAACGGGAAGGGGCGCGGAGCACGGCTCAGCGGTGCCGGGGGCGCCGTGCGACCCGGAGGAGCACGGCGCCGAGCAGGACCAGGCCGACCGCGAGCGGGGCCGTGACGTACAGGTGCGTTTCCGACTCCCTTCCGGTGCGGGCCAGTTCGGGGAGCGGCACCGCGGCGCCGGCGTCCTCGGGGCGGGCCGCGGCGGGGGCCGACGGGTCGGCCGGGCGGCCGGGCGGTGCCGAGGGCTGCGGCCTTTCGGGTGTGTCAGGTGCCGTGGGCGCGTCGGGGCGGTCGGGGGCCGCGGGGCCGACGGTCAGGCGGTAGTCACCGGACTCTCCGACCCAGTCCCCGTCGTCGCCGCGGCGCTGCACCACCGCCGCGTTGACCACGACCTCATCGGGCGTCGTCTCCGCTCCGAAGGCCAGGCGCACGGGAACGGTGAGGGTGCGGCCCGCGGGCACCGCGAAGCCCCCGAAGCCGGTGAACGCACCCACGTTCTCGGCCTCCTCGGTCGCCTCGAAGGCCACCGGGCGCCAGCGCGCGGCGCCCTCGTCGTAGAACTCGAAACGGATCTGCTCCGGGCGCAGGGCCCGGTCGCGGTCGGTGAGGACGAGCACCGGGTGGACGCCGGAGCAGGGCGCGTCGGTGGTGTTGGTGAGGTCCAGCTTCCAGTCCTGGAGGGGCCCTCCGGCCCGGTAGTCGGGCGGGCCGCCGTGGAGCCGGGTGTCCAGCGGGAAGCCCCCGCCGGTGGGGGTGCCGCACCGGGGGGCCGGGGCGGCGACCGGGGAAGCCGTGGAGTGGGGGGCCGCCGCGGAATCCGGAGCGACGACCGCGAAGGGGGTCGTCGCGGCGGCGACAAGGGTGGCGGCGCGGACGCCGCTGAGGCGCCGGGAGACGGTTGCCATGGGCGGGTCTGCCTTTGTCGCTCGCGGTCGTGGGGACGACGGCGACGCTGCCACGCGGAGGACGGCGGGCGGGGCAGCGACACCGGAAACACCCCCGGAGGGACCGCACCTTCCGCCCGATCGGCCTACTTTCCGATGATCGGACGATCGGAGCGCACTTCCCTCCCGAACACCGGCGCCGTCCTCAGCCACGCCGCACCCTCCGCCACCAGGTCCCGCCCCACCGCACACTCCACCGGAACCGTCAGGCCGAGGCCGGCGAGCACCTCCCGCACGCCCCCCACGAACGCCTCCGGCTCGGTGAGCACGGTCCGTCCGCCCAGCACCACCCGGTCGACGTCGAGCAGCCGGACGAGGTTCGCCGCCCCCGTGCCCAGGACCCTCGCCGCCTCGGCGAGTTCGCCGCGGGCGACCGCCGCCAGGCAGAGCACCTCCAGACAGCCCCGCCCTCCGCAGCCGCACGGCGGCCCGTCGAGCTGCACGGTCTGGTGCCCCAGTTCGCCGGCCCCTCCCCTGTCCCCCCGCAGCGGCGCACCGCCGAGGACGAGACCGGCGCCGAGCCCGGTCCCCAGGTGGAGGTAGGCGAAGGAGTCGGGCGCGGCGGGACGCAGGGAAAGGGCGAGGGCAGCGGCATGGGTGTCCTTGTCGAGGACGACGGGCAGCCCCAGGCGCGCCACCAGTTCGTCCCGCACGGGTCGCCCGGCCCACTCGGGGAAGCCCGTCACCCGGCCCGGCACCCCGGCCCGGTGGTCCAGCGGCCCGGGCATGGCGACCCCGACCCCGAGGACGGTCGCACCGGCCGGGGCCCCGGCCAGCAGCGCCCGCACCTCCTCCACCACCGCGTCCAGCACGGGTTCCGCCCCCGCACCCAGGTCCGCGGGGCGTCGGCGCAGCACCAGGACCGTGCCCGCGAGGTCGGCCAGGAGGGTCGTCAGTTCGTCGCGGTCGAGGTGGACCCCGACGGCGTACCCGGCGGAGGGCACCAGCCGGAGGACCGTGCGGGGCTTGCCGCCGGTGGAGGCCCTGTGGCCGGCTTCCACGGCGAGGCCCCCGGACCGGAGCCGCGCGGTGATCTTGCTGACGGCCTGGGGGGTGAGCCCGGTCCGCCCGGCCAGCTCCAGTCGGCTGATCCCCGCCTCGCCCGCCGTGCGCAGCAGGTCGAGCACGAGCGCCGCACTGTGGCCGCGCGCCGCCGATACGTGCTCCTCCGCTTCCACCGGTTCCTCCCTCTCCCCCGGTCCGCCTTCTCGCCGGTCCGCTCACGGGCAGGTCCGTCCGCGCCGGGCCCACCCCCGCGCCAACCGCCCTCAGATCCCCATTCTCGCTGCCGCTTGCACTTTGGCAACCACGTTGCTTAAGTGGCCGGCATGACTGGCACCGACCCCCGCACCCCGCTCCGCGTCGGACTCGTCGGCTACGGCCTCGCGGGCTCCGTCTTCCACGCCCCGCTGATCGCCGCCTCCGAAGACCTCGTCCTCACCGCCGTCACCACCGGGAACCCCGAGCGGGCCGCTGCGGCCCGCTCGGCCCACCCGGGCGTCCGGGTCGTCGCCCGCCCCGCGGAGCTGTGGGAGCGGGGCGGGGCCGAGGAGCTGGACCTGGTCGTCGTCGCCTCCCCCAACAAGACGCACGTCGCCGTCGCCACGGCTGCCCTGGAGGCGGGCCTGCCGGTCGTCGTGGACAAGCCGCTCGCCGCGACCGCCGCCGAGGCCCGCACGCTCGCCGCCCTCGCGGAGGAACGCGGCCTGCTGCTCTCGGTCTTCCAGAACCGCCGCTGGGACGGCGACTTCCTGACCCTCCGCCACCTCCTCGACGAGGGCGCGCTCGGCCGGATCCAGCGCTTCGAGTCCCGCTTCGAGCGGTGGCGGCCGAAGCCGAAGGGCGGGTGGCGCGAGTCCGGCGCCCCCGAGGAGATCGGCGGGCTGCTGTACGACCTGGGCAGCCACGTCGTCGACCAGGCCCTGGTCCTCTTCGGCCCGGTGGTGTCGGTGTACGCCGAGTCGGACGTGCGCCGGCCGGGCGCCGAGGCCGACGACGACACCTTCTTCGCGCTCACCCACGCGAACGGGGTGCGCTCCCACCTGTACGTGAGCGCCACCACCGCCCAACTCGGCCCCCGATTCCGGGTGCTCGGGCAGCACGCCGGCTTCGT
Organism: Streptomyces sp. NPDC058872; assembly: GCF_042743065.1. NCBI lineage: Bacteria > Bacillati > Actinomycetota > Actinomycetes > Kitasatosporales > Streptomycetaceae > Streptomyces > Streptomyces sp. NPDC058872. Next base: position 125,713 of record NZ_JBHYMK010000012.1, on the reverse strand, counting down.
GAAGTACGGGCTCGACCCCCAGGAGGCCGCCCTGCGCGAGGGGCGGCTCCCCGGCCCCGGTGCGGCCTGGGGCACGGAACCCGAGGAGCTGTGGGGCCGGATCGGGGCCGGGGAGTCCCCGCCGAGCGGCGGCGGCACGCCGGTGCAGTCGCTGCCCGGCGACTACCCGGCGTACTACGCGGCCGTCGCCGCCGCCGTGCGCGGCACCGGCCGGAACCCGGTCACCGCGCACGAGGCCGCCGCCGCGCTCGACGTCCTGGAAGCGGCACGACGGTCGGCCCGCGAGGGTCGCGTGGTCACCTTGTGACCGGCGCCCCGGTCAGACGGACCGGCGACGACGCCGACTGACCATCACCAGCGCCCCACCGCCGAGGGCGAGGGCGACCGCGGTGACGCCCATGACGACCTTCCCGGTGCCGGCTCCGGTCTCGGAGAGCGAACCCTGGGGGCCGTGGTTGCCGCCCGAGCCGCCGTAGCCGCCGTCGTCTCCGTAGCCGCCCGAGCCGCCGTATCCGCCGCTGTCCCCGTAGCCGCCCGAGTCACCGCCACCGCTGGTCCAGCCGCCGCTGCCCGACCCACCGGTCGTCCAGCCTCCACTGGTGTGGTCAGTGGGCGTGGGGGTCGGCGTCGGATCGGTCGGGGTCGGCGTCGGATCCGTGGGAGTCGGCGTCGGATCCGTCGGGGTCGGCGTCGGATCCGTGGGAGTCGGCGTCGGATCCGTCGGGGTCGGCGTCGGATCCGTGGGAGTCGGCGTCGGATCCGTCGGGGTCGG
>NZ_JBHYMK010000012.1:32440-124842 GCF_042743065.1 Streptomyces sp. NPDC058872 | reverse complement strand
GCGTCGGGGTCGGATCCGTGCAGGACGGGAGGTCGCCGTTGAACGGGTAGGCGTGGATCTCCTGGCCGCCTCCGCCGGACGTCTCCGAGGCATGGGTCAGATTGCCGGTGGTGAAGAAGCGGCCGTTCATGCCCGGCATCGTCACCGTCGCCGTGCTGGCCTGGTTGCCGATGAGCACGCTGCCGGCGAACTGGGCCGTGCCCTCGAAGGTCACGCTCGTGGCGTCGGGGAAGTTCCACAGGACCCGCTCCCGCAGGCCGTCCGGCAGTTGGTTGATGTACGAGTCCACGGTCCGGTCCGCGCCGAGGATGTTGACCAGGACGGTCGCACCGGCCGGGACGCCCTCGAAGCGGATGCCCTGCGCACCGCCGCTGGTGGACTCCAGGTCGAAGTCGACGTTGAAGACCTGGAGCGCCGAGCTGCCGTCCCCCGTGAAGAGCGTCTCGTAGCCGTTGTTGACGGCGGTGCCGGTGGGGGTGCGGGAAGCCCCGTCCACATAGGCGTAGCACTGGCTCGCACCGGTGAGTTGATCGCGGAGCGGCAGGTACGGATCGGCGGCTGCGGCGTCGTGGACCGGAGTCGGGCTCACCGTGCCCGAGAGGGCACCCCCGTACCGGACGACGCCGCTGGTCGTGCCCTCCTCCGCGAGCAGACGCTGCTGATCGGCCACCGTCAGGTCCTTGCCGACGGTGAGGAAGTCGGTGCCGTTCTCGGGCGGGACGCGCGAGCCGACCCCGGCGACGCCGACGTTGTAGACGGCGGAGACGCCCGCCCTCTTGTTCTGGTCGAAGTTGCCGAGGACGACCACCTTGCCCTCGGCCTCGGCAGCGGCCTCGCGGACGAGGAAGTCACCGCCGACGAAGACGTTGATGTTGTTGTCGCGGTACACGATGGTGCCGCTGCCGTTGTCCTCGGGGTACGTCGTGGGGCAGTTGCCCGGGAGGCAAGGGCCGAGGCCGCCGGGCAGCGGGTCGGCATGGCCCGTGACGGCGAGCGTGCCGACGAGGGCGGTGGCAGCGACCGTGGACGCGGCGATGAGGGCGAGCCGACGTCGGTCGGACCGCCCTCCAAGGGAGATTCTTTCCATATCGGGCAATATGCAAAAAGGGTAGGGAAATGGCGACGCCCCACGCGGAGCGCCGCCGCTTTCGTACCCGTGCGGTCAGCCGCAGGAGGCCACTGGGGTCAGGCGCCCTTGAGTTCCTGTCGCTGCCGACCGAGCCCTTCGACCTCCAGTTCGACGACGTCACCGGGGCGCAGGTACGGCTTGGGCTCCGGCTGCCCCATGGCGACGCCGGCGGGGGTGCCGGTGTTGATGACGTCACCCGGGTAGAGGGTCATGAACCGGCTGACGTACCGGACGACCTCCGCGACCGGGAAGATCTGGTCGGAGGTGTGGCCGTCCTGCTTCAACTCGCCGTTGACCCACAGCCTGAGACCGAGGCCCTGCGGGTCGGGCACCTCGTCGGCGGTGACCAGCCAGGGGCCGAGCGGATTGAAGGTCTCGCAGTTCTTCCCCTTGTCCCACGTGCCGCCGCGCTCGATCTGGTACTCGCGCTCGGACACGTCGTGCGCGACCGCGTACCCCGCGACGTGCGCGAGGGCCTCCTCGTCGGTCTCCAGGTAGCGGGCGGTGCGGCCGATGACGATCGCCAGTTCCACCTCCCAGTCGGTCTTCACCGAGCCGCGCGGGACGAGCACCGTGTCGTCCGGCCCGACGACCGTGTCGGCGGCCTTGAGGAAGACCACGGGCTCGGCGGGGGTCGCCTGACCGGTCTCCGCGGCGTGCCCGTGGTAGTTCAGCCCGATGCACACGACCTTGCCGATCCGACCGACCGGCGGACCGATGCGCAGTCCGGTGGCATCGAGCGCGGGCAGCACGCCGGCCCCGGCCGCCGCCCGGATCCGGTCGAGGGCGGAGGCGTCGGCGAGCAGACCGCCGTCGATGTCGTCGACGAGGGCGGACAGGTCGCGGAGCGTCCCCCCCTGGTCGAGCAGGGCGGGGCGCTCGGCTCCCGACGGGCCGACACGCAGCAGCTTCATGGTCTTCTCCCTGTGGTCGAGGCGGGCCCGGAAGGGCCCTGAGGTACCCCGGCCGATGGAGTGCGGCCATCGGAGGATTGGCTGATCCTCCAAGAGAAAGGGGCGCTCTGCAAGACCCCGTTCACACCCTGGACCCTTACGGGCGAGTAGGGGACGTCCCGGCGGCCCGCTCCCGGGGCGGACCGAAGAGGAGGGCGCGCTCGACCGCGGTCCAGGTGGCGCTGGTCACGAGGTAGAGGGCGACGGCGAGCGGGACGACGGCGACCGTCACCAGGGTGACGAAGGGGAGCAGCGGCACCACCCGGGAGACCGCGCCCGCCCCCGGTGCGGACCCGGCGGGGGCGAGGGGCTGGTCGGCGAGCTGCCGCTTGGTGCGGCGGTAGGAGAAGGCGGCGACGACGGCGACGAGCGCGAAGAGGACGAGGTAGACCCGACCGGCCGGGCCGAGGACCCCGCCGTGGGCGAGGGCATCGCCCCAGCGGTCACCGAGCGGGGCGGCGAGCAGGGTGTGTCCGGCCATCCGGTCCCCGGCGAACAGGTGGTACGTGAGGAGGAAGGCGGGGGCCTGGAGCAGGCCGGGCAGGATGCCGGCGAAGGGGGAGACCTGCTCCCGGGCATGCAGCTCCGCGACTTCCCTGCCGAGCCGCTGGGGGTTCGCGGCGTGCTTCCTGCGGAGCTCGGCGAGCTGCGGGGCGATCCGGCTCCGGGCCTGTTGTCCCCGGGCGGAGGCCCGGGAGAGCGGGTGGATCGCAAGCCGCACGAGCAGGGTGAAGAGGACGATCGCAGCGGCCGCGGCCGAAGCCGCGAAGAGGGGCTGGAGCAGGTCGGCGAGTCGCTCGACCAGGGACGCGAAGACGGACATGGGAGCCCTCCGTGGGGTCTCGTCGTGCCGGGGAACGGGACGTCGGCATGACGGATCCGCGGAGGTGCGGGTGGTGCGGGTGCCCCTACGCGGCCGTCGGAAGGGGACGGCCGGGGGCCCGGGGCCTGGGTCGCCCCGCGGCGTCGGGGTCGCGCTGCGGCAGGAAGGCGGTGCGCCGCTCGCGGTCGCGGATGGCGGTGCGGACGGCGGTGGGCCGCACGACGGGAGCCGTGGGGGCTCCGAGGAGTGCGCAGACGACGCCGGTCGCGGCGAGGGCGAAGGCGGCGGAGAGGCCCGCCCCGTCGGAGAGCAGCAGATCGGCGAGGGCCAGGAGGAAGAAGAGCGGCGCGACGGTGCGCAGGACCAGGTCCTTGGCCATCCTCGCCCCCCTCCGCGCTGGTGGATCTTCCCCCTCGTGGAGACGTGCGGGCGGGCACGGGGGTTCCCGGACTCTGCTCGGGAACCCCCGTGTGCCGGGGAAGGAGGGGGTCGGGGGGAAGGGAACGCGCGGGACGCGGTGTCGCACCGGAGGACGGGAGGACGGGAGGACGGGAGGACGGGAGGGCAAAAGGGGGGACGGGAGGACGGGAGGGCAAAAGGGGGGACGGCGGATTCACCCGCCCGGGACCAGCTTCGCCCAGACGACGAGCCGGTAACTGCTGCTGAACTCGGGGGTGCAGGTGGTGAGGGTGAGGTAGGCGCCCGACTCGGCGTACCCGTACGCGGGATGCACCAGCGAACGGGGCACGGGACGGATGACTCCCACGTCCCGGGGAGAGGTCGACCGGAGCACGAGGTCGACCCGGTAGAGGTACGTGCGCGCGGGGGTGCGCACGGAGATCTCGTCCCCCGGGACGAGCCGGTTGACGTAGCGGAAGGGCTCGCCGTGGGTGTTCCGGTGCCCGGCCAGTGCGAAGTTCCCGACCCGCCCGGGCCCGGCGGTCCCGGGGTAGTGCCCGACGTACCCCTTGTCGAGGACGGATCCCTTGGAGACCCCTTCGGCGACGGGAACGGCGAGACCGAGCCGGGGGATGCGCAGGACGGCCAGGGCGGCGGGTCCCCGGGGCGACGGCGTCGGGGCCGGGGAAGCGGCCCGCGGAGGCGCAGCGGTCGAAGGCCCCCCGGTGCCGGACCCGGGTGTGGTGCCGGGGCCGGTCCCCGCACCGGCCGCGGGCTCCGCCCGGGGCCCTCCGGATGCGCCGACCCCTGCGGAAGGAGAGATGTCCCACTCCCGTTCCAGCACGCGCACCCGTTCCCCCGCGTCGGCACGGGCCTGGTGGTTGGTCCACCAGAGCTGGTGGACGACGAGGAGCAGGACGACAAGCCCGCAGGTGACGACGGTCTCGGCACCGACCCACAGCACACGGGCACCCGTACCGCGCCGCCCCCGTCCCTGGACGACCACCGGCACCCGCTGCCCCACCCCGGCCCGCACGCGGAGCACCATAAGCGTTGGGGCGCCAACTCTCCAGGCCCGTACAGCAGTACGGTGGAGCCCATGCGCCCCGACACGCCTGCCGACCACACCACCGAAGCCGAGCGTCTGCTGCGCACCGCGGAGCAGTACCCGGGAGACCGGGAGCCCCTCTACCTCCAGGCCGCGGCCCACCGGGAGCTCGCAGGCGACCGCCCGGGGGCGACGGCCCTCTACGACGCCCTGCTCACCGGCGCGCCGGCCGACCCGCACCTCATCAGGGCGCTGAAGGCGGCGAACCTGTGGGAGTACGGGCACGAGGCCGAGGCCCGGGCGATCATCGACGGCGTGCGGCGGGCCAAGCCGCCGGAGGCGACGGCCTGGGAGGTGGCGGCGGAGACCCTGGAGGCCCACGACGAACTGGAGGCGGCGGAGGCGACCCTGACGGAGGCCACGGCCCTCCTGGTGACGTCTCCGGACGAACTCCCCCACGCCACCCGGTCGCTGCTCTCGACCCGCCACCGGATCCGCCGCATGCTGGCCCTCCCCCACGACGACGGGGACGACCTGGCGGACCGCTTGCACACGGCGGCCGTGCCGCTGGACGAACTGCACGACCCGAAGCGGTTGTGGTCGCTCGGCTCCTCGGACCCGGCGGAGCTCCAGGCGGAGATCACCCGTCTCCGCTCCGAACTGGGCGCCTACCGCACGGCCCTCTCCCGCCCGTTCCCGGTGGCGGTCCTCCACTGGCCGGAACCGGAACTGGACGAGCTCCTCGCGGCCTACCCGGAGTTGGAGGCCGAGTACCCGACGTACCGGGCCCACCTCACCGACATCGAGGCGTCGCTCCGCGAACTCGCCCAGGCCGGCACCCCCAACCTCGGCATCGTCCGCGCCACGGTCCCCTCCTACGAGGCCTTCGCCGCCTCCGAATCCGCCCGCCCCTCGAACGCGGACCTCCTCCCCCAGTACGCCACCACCCTGGCGGCCCGGGCCCGGGCCAGCGCCTGGCCGCCGCCCCGCGGCGCGGCGTGCTGGTGCGGCTCGGGGGCCACGTACGGGGAGTGCCACGGGGCGGAGTGACCGGCCCCGCCCTCCTCGAACCGCCCCTCGCCCCCCAGCCACCCCGCCCCTCCTCGAACCGCCCCCGTACGACGTCGAACCGGCGCGCCCCCGGATCGACGCAGCCACCCGAAAGGCCCCCGCCGTGTCCCGCACCCCCTCCTCCGCCATCGCCGCCGTCGCCGCCACCGGGCTCGTCGGGGGATACGCCGTCGCACGGTGGACCGGGAAGCGGCCCCTCGGCGGGGTGGTGCTCGCCCTGGCCGGCGGGGTGGCCGCGCGGGAGTGGCAGCGGGTCGGCGGGGGCAAGGCGGCCGCCGGACTCACCGGTGCCTATGTCGCCGCGTTCGCCGGATCCCACCCGCTCGCGAAGCGGATCGGGGCCTGGCCCGCGGTGTTCTCCGTGGCCGGCGGCATGGCCGCGGCGTCCTGGGCAGTCACCCGCGGGAAGGGATGACGGTCCGCACCGTCACCCGCGGGAAGGGATGACGGTCCGCACCGTCACCCGCGGGAGGTCCGGGGGCCGCCGTCCGCTCAGCCGCCCAGCGCATGGCTCACCGTGTAGATCAAGAGGCCGGCCAGGGCGCCCACCACCGTGCCGTTGATGCGGATGAACTGCAGGTCGCGTCCGATGTTGGCCTCGATCTTCTTGGACGTCTGGTCGGCGTCCCAGCCGGCGACCGTGTCGGCGATCAAGGACGTGATCTCGTGGCGGTACGTCGTGACGACGTACGCCGCCGCGTCCTCCGCCCAGCCCTCCACCTTCGCCTGGAGTCGGGAGTCCGTCGCCAGGCGGCTGCCCAGGGAGATCAGGGAGGCGCGGGCGCGGAGGCGGAGCTGGCTGCGGTCGTCCTCCGCAGCCGCGATGATCAGCGAGCGGACCGAGGACCAGGCCGAGGCGATGACGTCCTGGACCTCCGGGCGGGCCAGGACCTCCGCCTTCAAGCGCTCCACGCGGGCCCTCGTGTCGGTGTCGGCCTGGAGGTCGGTCGCGAAGTCGGTGAGGAAGCGGTCGATCGCGCCGCGCGCCGGGTGGCCCGGCATGTCCCTCATCTCCGTGACGAAGCGGAGGAGCTCCTTGTACACGCGCTCGCCGATGCGCCGGTCGACGAAGCGCGGGGTCCAGCCCGGGGCACCGCCCTGGACCGCGTCCATCACCGAGTCCCCGTGGGTGACGAGCCAGTCGTGGGCGCGGCTGCAGATCAGGTCGACGGCCCGGTGATGGGCTCCGTCGGCGACCACCCTCTGCAGCGTCTTGCCCAGGCCGGGCGCGATCTCCGCCGCTTCGGCCCGACGGGTGATCGCCTCGCCCACCACCGCCTGCACGTCCGCGTCCCGCAGCACCGTGAGCGCGCCGCGCAGGGCCGTCGCCAGTTCCGCGGTGACCCGGTCGGCATGGGCCGGGTCCGCCAGCCAGGCGCCCAACCGGCCGCCGATGCCCAGGGCGTGGAGCCGGCCCCGTACGACGTCGGCGGAGAGGAAGTTCTCGCCCACGAAGGTGCCCAGTGACGCGCCCAGCTGGTCCTTCTTCGTCGGGATGATCGCCGTGTGCGGGATCGGCAGGCCCAGCGGGCGCCGGAAGAGGGCCGTCACCGCGAACCAGTCCGCGAGCGCACCGACCATGCCGGCTTCCGCCGCCGCCGCGACATAGCCCGCCCAGGCCCCCCAACCCGCGCTCCGGGCCCAGGTGGCCAGGGCGTAGACCGCCGCGACGAAGAGCAGCAGGCACGTCGCCAGCGCCTTCATCCGGCGGACGCCCCTGCTCTTCTCCTCGTCCGCCGCCGTGTACGCGAAACTCACCATCGACTCGACCTCCCTACCTCAGGGACTCCCGGAACCCGTCCCGAGTTCCCCCGTACATCTTCGCGATCACCGCCCCGATGTCCGGCTCCCGCACCGAGAGGTCGACGAAGGGATGCCGCGGAGCCGCACCGCGCTCGGGGCGGGGAAGCCGCCGGCCCGCACCGCGACCGCTTCCCCACCGGACTTCGCGTGGCAATCATCAGCCTTTCGGGAGTTTCGTCCTTTTACCGTGCAATATGTGATCCCATGTCCCCTTCCTCTGGTACGAACCCGGATACGAGCTGGGAACCGAGGGACCCCACCCTCCCTGCGCCACGACCGGACGCACGCCCGAAGAAACGCCCCCGCCGCGTCCTGCGGGCCCTCTTCGGGCTGCTGCTCCTCGGCACGCTGCTGCTCGCCGGCGCCTTCACCGCCGGCTACCTCCTGGTGGAGATCCCGCCCGCCAACGCCAGCGCCGTCGCCCAGTCCAACGTCTACCTCTACCGGGACGGCACCCCCCTCGCCCGCGACGGCGAGGTCAACCGGGAGAACGTCCGCCTCGACCAGGTTCCGCTCACCGTGCGGCGGGCCGTGCTCGCCGCCGAGGACCGCGACTTCCACACCTCGCGCGCCGTCGATCCCAAGGCGATGGTCCGGGCCGCCTGGAACACCGTCACCGGCAAGGGCCGCCAGTCCGGCTCCACCATCACCCAGCAGTACGTCAAGAACTACTACCTGGGCCAGGAACAGACCCTCAGCCGCAAGGCCAAGGAGTTCTTCATCGCGATCAGACTGGGTCGCGAGAAGAGCAAGGAGGACATCCTCCAGGGCTATCTGAACACCAGTTACTTCGGCCGGAACGCCTACGGCGTGCAGGCCGCCGCCCGCGCCTACTACGGCAAGGACGTCGGGGGGCTCGACACCGCCGAGGGCGCCTATCTCGCCGCCCTCCTCAAGGCCCCCAGCGCCTACGACGTCGCCACCCACCCGGAGAACCGGGCCAAGGCGGTCGCCCGCTGGCGCTACGTCCTCGACGGGATGGTCGGCGAGGGCTGGCTCAGCCCCGCGGACCGCGCCGCCGCCCGCTTCCCCGCGCCCCGGACCGCCCGGTCCGCGACCGCCCTCTCCGGGCAGCGCGGCTACGTCGTCCAGGCCGTCGAGGAGTACCTCACCGAGCGCGGGATCCTCGACGAGGAGGCCCTCGCCGACGGCGGCTTCCGGATCACCACCACCCTGGAGCCCGCGAAGCAGGAGGCCCTCGCCGAGGCGGTCGAGGAGCGGGTGGTCTCCCGGCTCGATCCGGCCGGCGTGCCGGCCGACCGCTACGTGCGGGTCGGGGCGGCGGCCGTCGATCCGGCGAACGGCAAGGTCCTGGCCCTGTACGGCGGCGTCGACTACACCCGGCAGTACGTCAACAACGCCACCCGCCGCGACTACCAGGTCGGCTCCACCTTCAAGCCCTTCGTCTTCACGGCCGCCGTCCAGAGCGGCGCACAGACCCAACAGGGCCTGCCCATCACCCCGTACACCCTGTACGACGGCACCGACCGGCGCCCGGTGGAGGGGTGGAGCGGCGGCCCGTACGACCCCGCCAACGAGGACGGGAGGAGCTACGGGGAGATCCCCGTCGGCACCGCCACCGACCTCTCGGTGAACACCGTGTACGCGCAGATGGCGGTCGACGTCGGCCCCGCACGCGTACGGCGCACCGCGATCGCCCTCGGGGTGCCCGGCTCCACGCCGGACCTCACCGCCTCCCCCTCCATCGCCCTCGGCCCCGCCACCGCCAGCGTCCTCGACATGGCCTCGGCGTACGCCACGCTCGCCGCGCACGGCCGGAACGGCACCTACTCCCTGGTCGAGGACGTCAGCCGCAACGGCCGGCACCTCGCGCTCCCGCCCACCCGCCGCCGGCAGGCGGTGAGCCGCGAAGCGGCCGACACCACCACGGCGATCCTGCGGAGCGTCGTCGAGACCGGCACGGGCACGGCGGCCCAGGCCGCGGGGCGCCCCGCGGCGGGCAAGACGGGAACGGCCGAGGACGACAAGGCCGCCTGGTTCGCCGGCTACACCCCGGACCTCGCGACGGTCGTCGCGCTGATGGGGCAGGACCCCGAGTCGGGTGCGCAGGAACCGCTGTACGGAGCCCTGGGACTGCCGCGGGTCAACGGGGGCGGGGTGCCGGCCGAGATCTGGGCCCGGTTCACCCGCGCGGCCCTGGCGGAGACGGAACCGCAGGACTTCGAGCTGCGGCTGATGCCGGGGGCGGAGGAGATGCCGCAGGTCCCGCCGACGCCGGACGGCCCGGAGGGCTGGCCCGAGACGGGCGAGGCGGGGCCGCAAGCGGCACCGCGCAGCACCGCTCCCGCGCGCACCCCGGACCGGGCGGCCCCTCCGGGCGCTCGGGGTCAGTGACCCGAGGTCGCCTTGAGTCCCACCACGGCGACCAGCAGCAGACAGACAAAGAAGATCCGGGCGGCGGTCGCCGGCTCGCCGAGCACCACCATGCCGAGCACCGCCGCACCGGCCGCGCCGATCCCGACCCACACCCCGTACGCCGTGCCGATGGGCAGGGTCTTGGCCGCCTGGGACAGCAACAGCATGGAGGCCACGATCCCGGCAGCGGTGAACGCGCTGGGCCAGGGGCGGGTGAAGCCCTCGGTGTACTTCATGCCGATCGACCAGCCGACTTCGAGCAGACCGGCGACGACGAGCAGGAACCAGGCCATGACGGAACACCTCCGCGAGACGGATCAACAGGGGTGCGTCGTCTTGTCGTCGACCCGGTACGGCGCGTCTCGTCGGGGTTTCCCCAGGTTAGCAAGGAACGGGCGGGGGCCCCGGTGACCGTGGTCACCGGGGCCCCGGGAGGTCCCGCGCTCCTTCGCTACAGGTAGAGGCCGGTCGAGTCGGAGGTCCCCTGGAAGCGGTCCGCGGCCACCGCGTGCAGGTCGCGCTCCCGCATCAGGACGTAGGCGACGCCCCGCACCTCGACCTCGGCCCGGTCCTCGGGGTCGTACAGCACCCGGTCGCCGATCTCGACGGTGCGGACGTTCTGGCCGACCGCGACGACCTCGGCCCAGGCGAGGCGGCGGCCGACGGCGGCGGTCGCCGGGATCAGGATGCCCCCGCCGGAACGTCGTTCCCCTTCCGGGGAGTCGGTACGGACCAGAACCCGGTCGTGGAGCATCCGGATGGGCAGTTTGTCGTGCGTGTTCTCGCTCACGGGGTGAACCTACCTGCCCGGGCGGGTCGCCCGTGCCGGGGAAGGGTCACGCCTTGTTCCGCCGCGAGGAAACGATCAGCCCGACCACGGCGAGGGCCACCACGGCCGCCGGGACGACCCGCTCCAGACGGGGTGCGCCGTCCTCGTCCGTGAACCGGGCCTTGACGTCCGAGACGACCCGGTTGACGGCGACGAAGGCGCGTCCGGCCGTCTGGTCGACCGTCGAGGCGACCTTGGCCTTGGCGTCCCCGACGATCGTCTTCGGGTGCATCCGAATGCCGATCTCGTCGAGCGTGACGGCGAGCTGCTCGCGCCGGCGGACGATGTCCGCCTCGATCTGCGCAGGGGTCCTGGCCTCCGACACCGCGCTGCCTCCGTAGTCGTGTTTCGGTCGTTGACGTTCAGTCTGTCAGTTCCACCGCCGCCGGGTGGCCGCAGACCCCCCATTAGGCTCTTATCGCGTACGCGAAACATTCCCGAGGAGAGCCATGAGCGAGCGACTGCAGCCCGGCGACACCGCCCCCGCCTTCACCCTTCCCGATGCGGACGGCAACGAGGTCTCCCTCGCGGACCACAAGGGGCGCAAGGTCATCGTCTACTTCTACCCGGCCGCTCTGACCCCCGGTTGCACCAAGCAGGCCTGCGACTTCACCGACAACCTGGCCCTGCTGACGGAGGCGGGCTACGACGTCATCGGCGTCTCCCCCGACAAGCCGGAGAAGCTGGCGAAGTTCCGCGAGAAGGAGAACCTGACGGTCACGCTGGTCGGCGACCCGGAGAAGACGACCCTGGAGGCGTACGGCGCCTTCGGCGAGAAGAAGCTCTACGGCAAACTGGTGAAGGGCGTGATCCGCTCCACGATCGTGGTCGACGAGGACGGCAAGGTCGAGCACGCCTTCTACAACGTGAAGGCCACGGGGCACGTCGCCAAGATCATCCGGGACCTGGGGATCTGATCCCGGGCCGCCTCGCGACGGACCGCCCCGTGCCGCCGGGTGCGGGCGCGGCCCGCGGTCGCCTCCTCCTGCGGGGGAGTGCGCGACGCGGGGCGCCCGCCCGGCGTGCCGGCGGGCCCGCCCGCGTCCCCGTCGGGGCAACTGGCGTGCGGGGCAGGCGCATCCAAGCGCCGGAGCCCCGCCCGGTACCATGGCAGGCGACGAGCGGCGGTGGCGCAACGGCGACGCAGCAGACTTAGGATCTGTGGCCCTTGATCGGGCTTGAGGGTTCGAATCCCTTCCGCCGCACGGACACGGCCTGCGCATCACCTTCGTGATGCGCAGGCCGTCTGCTTGCGGGCTCAGCCCAGCAGCTCCCGCACCACCGGAACCAGGGCCCTGAACGCCTTGCCCCGGTGGCTGATCGCGTTCTTCTCCTCGGGCGACAGTTCGGCACAGGTCACGCGGTGGCCCGCCGGCTGGAGGATCGGGTCGTAGCCGAAGCCGTTCGTGCCGACCGGGGCGTGGCGGAGGCTGCCCTCCATGCGGCCCTCGACGACGCGCTCCGTGCCGTCCGGCAGCGCCAGGGCCGCCGCACAGGCGAAGTGGGCCCCGCGGTGGGCCTCGTCGATGTCGGACAGCTGCGCGAGGAGCAGGTTCAGGTTGGCACGGTCGTCGCCGTGGGCGCCTGACCAGCGGGCCGAGAAGATGCCGGGGGCGCCGTTGAGGACGTCGACGCAGAGGCCGGAGTCGTCGGCGACGGCCGGCAGGCCCGTGGCGCGGGCGAGGGCGTGGGCCTTCAGGAGGGCGTTCTCGGCGAAGGTGACGCCGGTTTCCTTGACGTCGGGGACGTCGGGGTACGCGTCCGCGCCGACGAGTTCGAGGTCGAGGCCCGCGTCGGCGAGGATCGCGTGGAGTTCGGTGATCTTGCCCGCGTTGCGGGTGGCGAGGATCAGACGGGTCATGCCCCGATTATCCGGGGTCGCCCGGGGGGCCTCAGCCGGGCGTGCAGACCTTGGCCACCTCGCCCGCGGCATCGGTGATCGGGGTGAGGTCCGGGGTGGTGTCGCCGTTCCTGACGGCCGCACGGACCGTGTCCACGCCCTTGCCGAGGTCATCCACGGCCTTGGAGAGGTCGGCGTTGCCCGTGGTGCCCCCGAGGTTGTCGAGCTCGGTGGTGATCGAGTCCAGGGACTCCTCGATCTGCGTGACGTCGTTGGAGGCGTTGGAGACGGCCTGCTGCAGGTTCTGCACGGACGTGGCTATCGCGTCGGCGGTCCTGACGCAGTCCATGGCCGTGTCAAAGGCTCCGCAGCCGCTCAGGACGGTGACGAGCGCGGCGGCCGTGGCCACGGCGGGTGCGAGACGACGCTTCAAGACGGTTCCTCCCCAGTACGGACGGGCGTGCGGGCGCACGGATCGTACCCGTGTGCCCGTCGCCCGTCATGACGCGTCCGGGGGTCAGAGGGTTCCTTCGAGCGCCTTGCGCTGGATCTCGGCCAGTTCGGCGCAGCCGCCGGAGGCGAGGTCGAGGAGGGCGTTGAGCTCCTTGCGGTCGAAGGGCTCGGCCTCGGCGGTGCCCTGGACCTCGACGAAGCGGCCGTCGCCGGTGCAGACGACGTTCATGTCGGTGTCGGCGCGGACGTCCTCCTCGTAGCAGAGGTCGAGCAGCGGAACGCCGTCGACGATGCCGACGGAGACGGCGGCGACGGTGCCGGTCAGCGGCTTGCGGCCGGCCTTGACCAGCTTCTTCCCCTGGGCCCAGGCGACGGCGTCGGCCAGGGCGACGTAGGCGCCGGTGATGGCGGCGGTGCGGGTGCCGCCGTCGGCCTGGAGGACGTCGCAGTCGAGGACGACGGTGTTCTCGCCGAGGGCCTTGTAGTCGATGACGGCGCGCAGCGAGCGGCCGATGAGACGGGAGATCTCGTGGGTCCGACCGCCGATCTTGCCGCGGACCGACTCGCGGTCGCCGCGGGTGTTGGTGGCGCGGGGGAGCATGGAGTACTCACCGGTGACCCAGCCCTCGCCGCTGCCCTTGCGCCAGCGCGGGACGCCTTCGGTGACGGAGGCGGTGCAGAACACCTTGGTGTCGCCGAAGGAGATGAGGACGGAGCCCTCGGCGTGCTTGCTCCAACCGCGTTCGATGGTGACGGGACGGAGCTGTTCGGGGGTACGGCCGTCGATGCGAGACATGGCACGAGCCTAGCCGGACATGACGGAGGGCCCGTTCCCCTGCCGGAACGGGCCCTCCTCAGGATGCGAGCGGAACGCTCACGCTCACATCAGGTCTTCGATCTCCGCGGCGATCGGGTCGGCGTCGGTGCCGATGACGACCTGGATGGCGGTGCCCATCTTCACGACGCCGTGGGCGCCGGCAGCCTTCAGGGCGGCCTCGTTGACGAGGGCGGGGTCCACGACCTCGGTGCGCAGGCGGGTGATGCAGCCTTCGACCTCTTCGATGTTGTCGATGCCGCCGAGCCCGGCGACGATCTTCTCAGCCTTGCTGGCCATGTGTTTCTCCCTGTCCGTTCCGTTCGCGAGTACGCGAATCTCGGCGCACCTGTGGTCCGCTTCGTCACCGTAACCCACGGTTGGCCCAACTTCGCGAGCGAGTGCAGCCGTTCTGCCGAATGATGACGATCACCGGCGGCCTGCCCTCTGCGGGCTCCCGGAGCCTATCGCAACTGGTCTACACCAGTCTGCAACGAGATGCGGGCCGGGCCTGTTCCCGGCAGGGAGGACGCCGATGAGCACCGACAGCGCTGCGGCACGGCCGAAGAAGCCCACCTGGAGCGGGCTCTTCCAGGGCCTTCAGAAGATGGGCCGCAGCCTTCAGCTCCCCATCGCCGTCCTTCCGGCGGCCGGCATCATCAACCGGCTCGGGCAGCCCGACGTCTTCGGCGCCGACGGCCTCGGCTGGGACAACGTCGCCAAGGTCATGGCGGGCGCCGGCGGCGCGCTGCTCGACGGCAACCTGGGCCTGCCCCTGCTGTTCTGCATCGGCGTCGCCATCGGCATGGCGAAGAAGGCGGACGGCTCGACCGCGCTGGCGGCCGTGGTCGGCTTCCTCGTCTACTACAACGTGCTGCGCCAGTTCCCGGTGACCTGCCCCGAGGGCACGGCGGACATCGGGGGCGGCTGCCTGGCCCCGGGGGAGCTCTACTCCGGGTACACGTACCAGAACCCGGGCGTCTTCGGCGGCATCGTCATGGGCCTGCTGGCGGCCTGGTTCTGGCAGCGGTACCACCGGGTGAAGCTGGTCGACTGGCTCGGCTTCTTCAACGGCCGCCGGCTCGTCCCGATCATCATGGCCTTCGTCGGGATCGCGTTCGCCTCGCTCTGCCTGTGGATCTGGCCGCCCATCGGCGACGCCCTGGAGAACTTCAGCGACTGGCTGGTCGGACTGGACGCCTGGGGCTCCGGCATCTTCGGCGTCGCCAACCGCGCCCTGCTGGTCATCGGCCTGCACCAGTTCCTGAACGTGCCCATCTGGTTCCAGTTCGGCACGTACACCAAGCCGGACGGGACGGTGGTCCACGGTGACATCAGCATGTTCCTCGCGGGCGACCCCAACGCCGGCCAGTTCACCACCGGCTTCTTCCCGATCATGATGTTCGCACTGCCGGCGGCGGCGCTCGCGATCACCCACTGCGCCAAGCCGCACCGGCGCAAGGCGGTCGGCGGCCTGATGCTCTCGGTCGCGCTGACCTCCTTCGTCACCGGCATCACCGAACCGATCGAGTACTCGTTCCTGTTCATCGCACCGGTGCTGTACGCGATCCACGCGGTGCTCACCGGCGTGTCGATGGCGCTGACCTGGGCGGTCGGCGTGAAGGACGGCTTCAGCTTCTCGGCCGGCCTGATCGACTACGTGATCAACTGGAACCTGGCGACCAAGCCGTGGCTGATCATCCCGATCGGCCTGGGCTTCGCGGTCGTGTACTACGTGATCTTCCGCTTCGCGATCATCAAGTTCGACCTCCCCACCCCCGGCCGCGAGCCGGACGAGCTGGAGGAGCAGATCGAGCGGGACATCACCAAGGCCTGAGCCCCGCCCCGCGCCACACGTCCCGACCGCTTTGAGGCTTTCGCCCTCCCCGTAAGGCCCGCCAGAGGCCCCCGGACCTGACCGTCCGGGGGCCTTATGTCGTGCATTTCCAGCTATGGCTCGGTCCACAAAATTCGAAGGTTCCTTATCTAAGTCTCACGTGCTACAACTGGTCTACACCACTCATTGGTGTAGACCACGCGGTCGAGATCACCGCGTTCCACGGGACGTCGCCGTCACCCCCTTTCTGTCCTCTGGCGGCGCCTTGCCTTACTGGAGGAAGTTGATGAGTACGGCCACCGCCCAGGCCGCCGCTCCCGCGAAGAAGCGCGGATCCGGCCTGTTCCAGGGCCTGCAGAAGGTCGGTCGCAGCCTGCAGCTGCCGATCGCCGTGCTGCCGGCCGCGGGTATCTTGCTCCGTCTCGGCCAGAACGACGTGTTCGGCAAGGACGGTCTCGGTTGGGACAAGGTCGCCTCGGTCTTCGCCACCGCCGGCGGCGCGGTATTCGACCACCTGCCCCTGCTCTTCTGCATAGGCGTCGCCATCGGCTTCGCCAAGAAGGCGGACGGCTCCACCGCCCTCGCCGCGCTCGTGGGCTTCCTGGTCTACGAGAACGTGCTGAAGGCCTTCCCCGTCGCCGAGGCGGTCATCAACACGACCGCCAACGACGGCGTCGACGTCGCCGCGAAGTACAACAACCCGGGTGTCCTCGGCGGCATCCTCATGGGTCTGATCTCGGCCGTCCTGTGGCAGCGGTTCCACCGCACCAAGCTGGTCGACTGGCTCGGCTTCTTCAACGGCCGCCGACTCGTCCCGATCATCATGGCCTTCGTCGGCACCGCCGTGGGTGTCGTCTTCGGCCTCGTCTGGGAGCCGATCGGCAACGGCATCTCCTCCTTCGGCGAGTGGATGACCGGCCTCGGCGCCGGTGGCGCCGGCCTCTTCGGCCTCATCAACCGCGCGCTGATCCCGGTCGGCATGCACCAGTTCGTGAACACCGTCTCCTGGTTCCAGATCGGCGACTTCACCAACGCCGCCGGCGATGTCGTCCACGGCGACCTGAACCGCTTCTTCGCCGGTGACCCGAGCGCCGGAATCTTCATGTCGGGCTTCTTCCCGATCATGATGTTCGGCCTCCCGGCCGCCGCGCTCGCCATCGCGCACTCCGCCCGTCCGGAGCGCCGCAAGGCCGTCCTGGGCATGATGCTCTCCCTCGCGCTGACCTCCTTCGTCACCGGCATCACCGAGCCGATCGAGTTCACGTTCATGTTCATCGCGCCGGCCCTGTACGCGATCCACGCCGTCCTGACCGCCCTCTCGATGGCCGTCACCTGGGCCCTCGGCGTCCACGCGGGCTTCACCTTCTCCGCCGGCCTCATCGACTACGGCCTGAACTGGAACCTCGCGACCAAGCCCTGGCTGATCATCCCGATCGGCCTGGTCTTCGGAGCCATCTACTACGTGGTCTTCCGCTTCGCGATCACCAAGTTCAACCTCCCCACCCCGGGCCGTGAGCCCGAGGAGGAGCTGGAGGACCTCACCAAGGCGTGAGTCCCGCCCGCACGACGGGAAGGGCCCCGGAACCGTGATGGTTCCGGGGCCCTTCCCGTCGTCAGGGGCGGTCCCGTCGTCAGGGGGCGGTCCGGGCGCGGGGCCCGTGGACCCGCCCGGGCTCAGACCTCGTAGACCGCGCCGGGGCGGGCCAGCTCCGACGGGCCCGCGAAGACCTCCCGGGCGTCCGCGAGGTTCTGCTCGCCGTCCGTCCACGGCGGGATGTGGGTGAGGACCAGCCGTCCCACCCCCGCCCGGGTCGCGTGGGCACCGGCCTCCCGGCCGTTGAGGTGGAGGGCCGGGATGTCCTCCTTGCCGTGCGTGAAGGAGGCCTCGCAGAGGAAGAGGTCGGTGCCGTCGGCGAGGTCGTGCAGCGCGTCGCAGACGCCGGTGTCCCCGGAGTAGGTGAGCGAACGGCCGCCGTGCTCGATCCGGATGCCGTACGCCTCGACCGGATGGCAGACCTTCTCGGTGCGCACGGAGAAGGGGCCGATCCGGAAGGAGCCCGAGGCCAGGGTGTGGAAGTCGAAGACCTCGCTCATCGAGGTGGCCGAGGGCGTGTCGGCGTACGCCGTGGTCAGCCGCTGCTCGGCGCCCTCCGGCGCGTAGACGGGGATCGCGTCGCAGCGCCCGCCCTCGTGCCGGTAGTAGCGGGCGACGAAGTACCCGCACATGTCGATGCAGTGGTCGGCGTGCAGATGGCTGAGGAAGATCGCGTCGAGGTCGTAGAGACCGATGTGGCGTTGCAGCTCGCCCAGGGCGCCGTTGCCCATGTCGAGGAGCAACCGGAAGCCGTCGGCCTCGACGAGGTAGCTCGAACAGGCCGAGTCCGCAGACGGGAACGACCCGGAGCAACCGACGACGGTGAGCTTCATGGAGCGGGAACCTCCGTGGACGGGTGCGGGAAACGCGCTGAGGGAGGGGGGAGGCTGTGCGGTCTGTCGAGCCTAAGGCGCACCCGGGCCTGTCGCTCCTTCGGGACGGCCCGTTGTGGGCGAACTCACGGGCGCTGTCACCGGTTCGGATGGACGGGGGGCGCCACGGCGAAGTGAACCGTGCGCCGGTACCGTCTTGAGGTATGGACACGTCGTGGTGGCCCGCGCTGGTCGCGGTCGTGGTGCTCGCCCTGGTGGTGGCGGTCGCCGACGGATGGAAGCGGTCGGTGCGCCGCCCGCGGCGGGGGCCTTCGGTCCGCACCCGACCGCCGGGGCGTCCCCCGGCCCGGCCCGCACCGCACGGCCGGACGCCGGCGAAGCTGCCGCGGGCCGGCGAGATCTGGTGGGCGGACGTGCCTTATGAGGACGGGCCCGGGTCGAAGGACCGGCCCTGCCTGGTGCTCGCGGTACGGGGGGACAACGCGCTCGTCGCGAAGATCACCAGCAAGTACCACGACGAACGGCCGGGGGTCATCGCGCTGCCGCCGGGCTCGGTGGGCGACGCACAGGGGCGGCCCAGCTTCCTGGAGACGGACGAGCTGCGGGACGTGCCGGTGTGGGAGTTCCGCCGGAGGGTGGGAACGGCGGACCCGGTCGTCTGGGACCAGGTCCGCCATCTGGCGCGCTGAGCAGCGCGCAGGGGACCGCCGCGGGGCGGGCCGGGCCGCCGGGGGCGGCGGCCCGGCGGCCCCTCGGCCGGGAGGTGCCGCCCCGGAGGGGCTACGCCCAGAGCTGGCCCTGGACCGCTTCGATCGCTTCCTCCGTCGTCTTGGCCGTGTAGAGGCCCGTCGACAGGTACTTCCAGCCGCCGTCCGCGACGACGAAGGCGATGTCGGCGCTCTCGCCCGCCTTGAGCGCCTTGTTGCCGACGCCGATGGCCGCGTGCAGGGCGGCGCCCGTGGAGACGCCCGCGAAGATGCCCTCCTGCTGGAGGAGTTCGCGGGTGCGGGTGACCGCGTCGGCGGAGCCGACCGAGAAGCGGGTGGTGAGGACGGAGGCGTCGTACAGCTCGGGGACGAAGCCCTCGTCGAGGTTGCGCAGGCCGTAGACCAGGTCGTCGTAGCGGGGTTCCGCGGCGACGATCCTGACGTCGGGCTTGTGCTCGCGCAGGTAGCGGCCGACGCCCATCAGGGTCCCGGTGGTGCCGAGACCCGCCACGAAGTGGGTGATGGAGGGCAGGTCGGCGAGGATCTCGGGACCCGTGGTGGCGTAGTGCGCACCGGCGTTGTCGGGGTTGCCGTACTGGTAGAGCATCACCCAGGAGGGGTTCTCCACGGCGAGCTCCTTGGCGACCCGGACGGCCGTGTTGGAGCCGCCGGCGGCGGGGCTGGAGATGATCTCCGCGCCCCACATCGCCAGCAGTTGGCGCCGCTCCTCGCTGGTGTTCTCGGGCATCACGCAGACGATGCGGTAGCCCTTGAGCTTGGCGGCCATGGCGAGGGAGATGCCGGTGTTGCCGCTGGTCGGCTCCAGGATGGTGCAGCCGGGCGTGAGCCGGCCGTCCTTCTCCGCCTGCTCGATCATGTGGAGCGCGGGGCGGTCCTTGACCGAGCCGGTCGGGTTGCGGTCCTCCAGCTTCGCCCAGATGCGGACGTCGTCCGAGGGGGAGAGTCGGGGGAGGCGGACCAGCGGCGTATTGCCGACCGCCGCCAGCGAGGAGTCGTAGCGCATGTGGATCAGACCATGCCGCCGGCGACGGCCGGCAGGATCGTGACGTTGTCGCCGTCGGTGAGCTCGGTGTCGATGCCGTTGAGGAAGCGGACGTCCTCGTCGTTCAGGTAGACGTTGACGAAGCGGCGGAGCTTGTCGCCGTCGACGATGCGGGCCTCGATCCCGGTGTGGCGGGACTCCAGGTCGGCGAAGAGCTCGGCGAGGGTGCCGCCGCTGCCCTCGACGGCCTTGGCGCCGTCGGTGTAGGTGCGGAGGATGGTCGGGATGCGGACCTCGATGGCCATGGCGTGGGCTCCTGTCGGAAGTGGCGTGATGGGCGCGCTGCTGTGGCCCCCGCGCGGAGGGGGTCGTACGGTGAGGGCGCTCGGCAGGTCGCTCAGAGCGCAGCGCGTGACGTACAGATGGCGCTGGCGAGGCGGCACAGGTCGACGTGCAGGCGTGCAACGAGCAGGGCGCTGCTCGCAGTCTCTTCGCTCACGTCATGGAAAACCATGGGCTCATCGTATCGATTCCCGGTCCGGGTTCCGGAATGTGATCTCAGATGGCGGACGCTTGACGACCGACCCGTGGACGGCGCGCGGGGCCGGCGGTCGGATCGCCCCGGCCGGACGGGCCCCGGACCGCCGCCGCGGCCCCCCGGACGCTGGAGGGCGCGGCCCGGACCGGTCGGCGGGCGCCCTCGCGGCGGGTCCCCGCCGCACCGCCGCGGAGTGACGCGCGCCACCCGTCCGACCGGACCGCGGGGGTCTACTCGTAGGCCTCGACGACCTTGATCTCCTCCTCCGTCACCACGCCGTCGACGATCGAGTAGGAGCGGAACTGGAAGGGGCCGGCGCCGTCGCTGTCGGCGGTGGAGACGAGGACGTAGTGGGCCTGGGGCTCGTTCGCGTACGAGATGTCCGTGCGGGACGGGTACGCCTCGGTCGCGGTGTGCGAGTGGTAGACGATCACGGGCTCCTCGTCCCGGTCGTCCATCTCGCGGTAGAGCTTCAACAGGTCCGCGGAGTCGAACTCGTAGAAGGTGGGCGAACGGGCGGCGTTGAGCATCGGGATGAACCGCTCGGGCCGTCCGCTGCCGGCCGGACCGGCGACGACGCCGCAGGCCTCGTCGGGGTGGTCCGCTCGGGAGTGCTCCACGATCTGGTCGTACAGGGCCCGGGTGATGGTCAGCATGACGACAGGATAAGCAGACGGGCCGTTCCGTACCGAGCAATGGTACGAAACGGCCCGCATGATGAGACCTTGCAGGTCAGAGGCGTTAGGTCCGCTTGGCGAAGGCGGCACCCTCGGGGTTGCGGGCCCTGAGCACCAGATAGGAGACGGCGAGGAGCAGGGCCCACACCGGCGCCCCGTACAGCGCCACCCGGTTGTCCTCGTCCATCCCCATGGTCACGATCACCATGCCGATGAAGGCGAGCGAGAAGACGCTGAGCCAGATGCCGCCCGGAGCCTTGAAGGAGGACTGCGGGAGCTCTCCCCGGTCGGCCTTGAGCCGGTAGCGGATCTGGCAGAGCAGGATGACGATCCAGGCCCACATGCCGGAGATGGTGGCGAAGGAGACCACGTAGCCGAACGCCTCGCCGGGCCACTGGTAGTTGATCCAGACGCCGACCGTCATCAGCGCGGCCGAGACCGTGGTGCCGACCAGCGGGGTGCCGGACCGGGTCAACCGGGTGAAGGCCCTCGGCCCCTGCCCGTTGAGCGCGAGGTCGCGCAGCATGCGGCCGGTGGAGTACATGCCCGAGTTGCAGGAGGACAGGGCCGCCGTCAGGACGACGAAGTTGACGATCGCGGCGCCGACGCCGAGGCCCATCTTCTCGAAGGCCGCGACGAACGGGCTGACGCCCGGAGCGAATTCGGTCCAGGGGACGACCGAGAGGATCATCAGCAGCGCACCCACGTAGAAGACGGCGATGCGCCACGGAACGGTGTTGATCGCCTTCGGCAGGACCGTCCCGGGGTCCTTGGACTCGCCCGCCGTCACGCCGACCAGTTCCACGGCGAGGAAGGCGAACATCACCATCTGGAGGGACATCAGGGTCGAGCCGATGCCGTGCTCTCCGGCGAAGAAGCCGCCGAGGTCCCACAGGTGGGTCACGGAGGCCGTGTCGCCCGCGTCCGAGAAGCCGAGGGTGAGGATGCCGGCACAGATCAGGATCATGCCGACGATGGCGGTGACCTTGACCATGGAGAACCAGAACTCCAGCTCGCCGAAGAGCTTCACGGAGATCAGGTTGGCCGCGTAGAGGACCACCGTGAAGACCAGGGCGGAGAGCCACTGGGGGACGTCCCACCAGTACGTCATGTAGGTCGCCGCCGCGGTGACCTCGGTGATGCCGGTGACGACCCAGAAGAGCCAGTACGTCCAGCCGGTGGCGAAGCCGGCGAACGGGCCGATGAACTCGCGCGCGTACTCCGAGAAGGAGCCCGACACCGGTCGGTACATGAGGAGTTCGCCGAGCGCGCGCATGATGAAGAAGATGACCAGGCCGGCGAGGGCGTACGCGAGGATCAGACTGGGCCCCGCGAGGGAGATGCCCTTGCCCGCACCGAGGAAGAGCCCGGTGCCGATCGCGCCGCCGATCGCGATCATCTGGATCTGACGGGCGCCGAGCGCCCGGTGGTAGCCCTCGCCCGAGGCGGAATCGGCGGTCTCGTCGCCGTCGTGCCGTTCGACCCGTAAGGAGGTCATGATGGTGGTGCGCCTTTCTCCATGTCGATCCGCACGGGCGCGTGGCCCGTCGCGGGTCGGATCCCGATCCCCCCGGATGTGGATGGAGTGCTACCGGCGGTCGGCCGGCTCCAGCGCCCTCGGGAACAGGGGTGGCGTGCCCGAGCGGTCGTGAAGATCTATCACGGGAAGATCGGCGACCGGGGCGTCCGCCCGTGACGCACGCCACAGGCAAAGGACGCCAAAGGGGATTCAACACGGCAAGGGGTGCATCCGGATAACGCATTCGTTATCCGGATTTGAGCGTCCGCTGAGCGAACCCCCGTCGTACGGGGCCGGTCGCTACGGCATCAAGGTGGCGACGAGGGTCTCCTGCAGCGCCCCCAGCCAGAGGTACGCCATCACCATCGGCTTGCGCGGATCGGAGTCGGGCAGCCGGTACAGCTGCTCGCTCTCCTCGTCATCCGTGATCTCCAAACGGGTCCCGATGGTCAACCGGAGGTCGTTGAGCGCACCGAGCCAGGCCCGGGACTCGTCCGGGGAGAGCTTCAGGACCGCACCACCCTCCCCCGCCGCCTCGGCGGAGAGGGAGTCCAGGGCGCGCACGACGGCGAGGGCGTCCTCGCGCTTGCGGGCCCGCAGGTCGTTCTCGGTGTAGCGGCGGAAGTCGGAGGCGGCGGCCCGCAGCTCCTCGCTGTCGTCCCCGTACGCATCGGGGAAGAGGCGCCGGAGGGCGGGGTCGGACGGCGGTTCGCTCGGCCCCTCGGCGAAGAGCGCGGCCAGCGGATCCGCGTCCGCCGCGGGCTCGTCACCCGGCCCGATCAGCTCCATGAGCTGGACCGCGAGGGAACGGAGGATGGAGATCTCGACGTCGTCGAGCGCGACGGCCGCACCGCCGCCGGGGAGCGACTCGAACTGCCCGGCCATCAGAAGCGGTCCTGGGAGAGGGTCGCCCACAGGCCGTAGCCGTGCATCGCCTGCACGTCCCGTTCCATCTCCTCGCGGGTGCCGCTGGAGACGACCGCGCGGCCCTTGTTGTGCACGTCGAGCATCAGTTTGTGCGCCTTGTCCTTGGAGTATCCGAAGTACGACTGGAAGACGTACTCGACGTAGCTCATCAGGTTCACCGGGTCGTTGTGCACGAGGGTCACCCAGGGCACGTCGGGTTCGACGACCGCGGAGACCTCCTCGGCCGGTTCCGTACGTTCGATCTCAATAGGCGCGACGCTCACTCACACCATGTTGTCACCCCTGGGGGGGCCTCGCGCAAACGGGGGCGCGCCTGCGACCCCTGCCCGAGGATAGAAATCGTCAAAGTGACGATTTCTGCGCTAGCATCGCCGCCATGAACGCTGCGGACGGCGTGTTGCCGACGGAAGGGGCGCTCGGCGGGGGGACCCCCGGACCGGGCCCGGATGAGCATCGACCGGAGGGCGGGATCGGACGGCGGATGGACGTGCCGTCGACCGCGCTCTTCACCGACCAGTACGAGCTGACCATGCTCCGGGCGGCCCTGCGGGCCGGTACGGCGGACCGGCGGTCCGTCTTCGAGGTCTTCACCCGCCGACTGCCGGAGGGGCGGCGGTACGGGGTCCTGGCGGGCATCGGCCGGGTCCTGGACGCCGTCGAGAACTTCCGCTTCGACCCCGCCGTCCTCGGCTTCCTGGAGGAGCACGGCATCGTCGACGGGCCGACCCTGGACTGGCTGGCCCGCTACCGCTTCTCCGGCGACATCTGGGGGTACCCGGAGGGCGAGGTGTACTTCCCCGGCTCCCCGGTGCTGCGCGTGGAGGGCACCTTCGCGGAGTGCGTCCTCCTGGAGACCG
The DNA here is from genome assembly GCF_042743065.1 of Streptomyces sp. NPDC058872. Lineage (NCBI taxonomy): Bacteria > Bacillati > Actinomycetota > Actinomycetes > Kitasatosporales > Streptomycetaceae > Streptomyces > Streptomyces sp. NPDC058872. The sequence goes on along the minus strand of NZ_JBHYMK010000012.1, from coordinate 100,812 downwards.
TGATCCTCTCGATCCTCAACCACGACTCGGCCATCGCCGCCGCGGCCTCCCGCATGTCGGCCGCCGCCGGCGGGCGGCGGCTGATCGAGATGGGGGCCCGACGCACCCACGAGCTGGCGGCCGTCGCCGCCTCGCGCGCCGCGTACGTGGGCGGCTTCGACTCCACCTCGGACCTGGCCGCCGGCTTCCGCTACGGCATCCCGACCGTCGGGACCTCCGCCCACGCCTTCACCCTGCTCCACGACACCGAGGAGGACGCCTTCCGGGCCCAGGTGGATTCCCTGGGCCGGGGGACGACCCTGCTCGTCGACACCTACGACGTGGCGGAGGCCGTGCGGACCGCCGTCGAGGTCGCCGGGCCCGAGCTGGGCGCCGTCCGGATCGACTCCGGCGACCTGCTGCTCGTCGCCCACCGGGTGCGGGCCCAGCTCGACGAGCTGGGCGCCCGGGACACGAAGATCGTGGTCACCTCGGACCTCGACGAGTACGCCATCGCCTCGCTCGCGGCGGCCCCGGTCGACGCGTACGGGGTGGGCACCCAGCTGGTCACCGGCAGCGGCCACCCGACCTGCTCCATGGTCTACAAGCTGGTCGCACGGGCGGCCTCGACCGCCCCGGGGGCGCCCCTGGTGCCGGTGGCCAAGAAGTCGCTGGGCGGGAAGGCGTCGATCGGCGGGCGCAAGTGGGCGGCCCGCAGGACGGACGGGGACGGGGTCGCCGAGGCCGAGGTCGTGGGCACCGGACCGGTCCCGCCCGAGCTCGTCGACCGCCAGCTCCTGGTCGAGCTGGTCAAGGGCGGCGAGGTGGTGGCCCGGGAGCCCCTGGAAGCCGCCCGCTCCCGGCACATCGCGGCCCGCGCCGGGCTGCCGATGTCGGCGGTCCAGCTGTCGCGGGGGGAACCGGTGCTGCCGACCGAGTACGCGTAGGCGGCCACCACCCGTCCGCCGGGACGCCCCCTCCCGCCGGGAGGGGGAAGTCTCTAGGCTCGAACCCACCCCTCCGACCCGCTAAGGACACCCGCCATGCACCGCGCATTGATCGTTGTGGACGTGCAGAACGACTTCTGCGAGGGAGGCAGCCTCGCGGTGACGGGCGGCGCGGACGTCGCCGCCGCCATCACCGACCTCATCGGCCAGACGGCGGGGAACTCCTACCGGCACGTCGTCGCCACCCGCGACCACCACGTCGATCCGGGTGGACACTTCGCCCCGGCCGGCGAGGAACCGGACTACGCGACCTCCTGGCCGGTGCACTGCGTGGCCGGCACGGAGGGGGTCGGCTTCCACCCGAACTTCGCGCCCGCCGTCGCCAGCGGCGCGATCGACGCCGTCTTCGACAAGGGCGCCCACGCGGCGGCGTACAGCGGTTTCGAGGGGCGCGACGAGAACGGGCGGACGCTCGCGGAGTGGCTGCGCTCGCACGGGGTCGACGAGGTCGACGTGGTCGGCATCGCCACCGACCACTGCGTCCGGGCCACCGCCCTCGACGCCGCGCGGGAGGGCTTCCGGACCCACGTCCTGCTCGACCTGACGGCGGGCGTGGCCGGGGAGACCACGGAGCGGGCCCTGGAGGAGCTCCGGGCAGCGGGCGTGGAGCTGACCGGCAAGCCCGTGGTGGCGTAGCGCCCCGGGGCGGGCCGGGAGGGTCCGTGGCCCCCGGGCGGGCCTATGCGGCCGGCGCCCCGGGAAGGGAGCGGACCGGGTGCCAGAGCTCCTGGGCGGCACCCGGCGTGGACCGCCACAGCAGGCCGTCCGGGTGGTGGAGCACCGCGGTGATCTCGTCCGGGGTGGGCGGCTCGGTGTTGCCGCGGAGGTAGACCGCCCGCAGCCCCAGGTTCCGCAGCCGGGTCAGGGCGCGGGCTCGGTTGGCGGCGTGGACCAGGAAGCGCACCGTGGCACCGTCGCCGGCCGGGCTGGGCAGCCCTATGGCGACGACCACGCTGCCTCCCGGCAGCTTGCAGAACCCTCCGTTGGGCATGCGGAACCACTCCCCCGTGGAACGGATGTCAATAAGAACGGCGTCAGACGCACCTAAACACGATCGGCCGCCGCCCGCTAGAGGGCGACGGCCGATCATGCTTTGACCTGCAGTTTTACCAATTAATTGGTGGAGGGACCAACCCGAACCGTGATCGTCTGGCCGTTCTTCGGCTCCTTGATGACCTGGATCTTGGTGTTGGTGTCAGTTACCTTCACACCGGCCCGCGGGTTCTCGGCGAACCAGTAGACGCCCTTGCGGTCGTCGAAGGTCGGGTTGCCGGCCTGGGACGGGACCCAGGTCGCCTCGCCGGCCTTGTGCAGCTGGAAGCCGTCGGTGCGACGGATGCTGAACGGCGAGTCGTAGGACTGGATGCGGTTGCGCATCAGGGTGCCGTCACGCCACTTCAGCGGGCTCGGGTGGGCGTCGATCGGAAGGACGAGGCCCTGGCCCGGGTGCTGCGAGGTGTTGTTGTCCTTCTGCGAGGTGTCCCACAGCCAGATCAACAGACCGTTCTGGTACGGGTAGTGCTCGACCCAGCTGGCCTTGTCGCCGCTGAAGCCGAAGTTGTACGGGCCGACCTTGAGGGTCGAGTCGTACGACACGTACTGGCGGTTCTCCGCGATGTAGTACTGCTCGTACTCGTTCGTGAAGCCGTTGCCGATGCGCGAGAAGCCCTTGGCGACCCAGCCGTTGTCACCGTTCTCGGCGTTGTCCGAGAAGAGGGTGGCGCCGTCCGCGGTCAGGGTGATGGTGTCGGCCGCGAAGCCCTTGAGCGCGAGGCCGCCGTCCGTCTGGTAGCGGAAGCGCAGGTCGAACTTCTTGCCCGCGTAGGCGTCCAGGTTGTACGAGAGCTTCTTGTACGCACCGGAGATGCCCGTCAGCGCCGGGGTGCCGGAGGCGTCGCGCGGGATCGGCTGACCGTCGACGGTGCCGTCCACGGCGGTCCAGTTGGCACCGCCGTCGGTGGACACCTCGGTGTACAGGTAGTCGTACTCGGCCTCGATGTCGTACCAGCCCTGGAGGTCCAGGGAGGCCGCGCTCTTGCCCGTCAGGTCGACGGAGCGGGTGAGGGTGTTCTTGAGGTCGTCACCCATGTCGCTCCACCACTGGGTGGCGCCCTCGGCGGGAGCCACGATCTCCGTGGTGACCTTCTTCTTCGGCAGCTCGACGAGGAGCGCCTGCGGGTTCTTGGTGTTGTACGCCGAGACGCCCAGCTTGTGGGTGGTCTTGGTGGACCGCTGCCAGTCGCTGACCTTGGCGTAGTTCAGCCAACCGAGCTGGAGCTTGTCCCAGGCGCTCATGTCACCGGGCAGGTCGCCGATGGAGTCCTTGCCCTTGCCGAGCCAGGAGCCCGAGGACATCAGGTCCCAGAAGCCGGTCGAGTTCTCGCCGCCGGCCGTGTCGTAGTGGTCCGGCAGACCGAGGTCGTGACCGTACTCGTGGGCGAAGACACCGAGGCCGCCGTTCTCCGGCTGCAGGGTGTAGTCACCGACCCAGATGCCGGTGTCACCGATCTGGGTGCCGCCGGCCTTGTTGTTCTCCGGGCCGGTCTTGCCCGCGTTGGTGCCGTAGGCGTACCAACGGTGCGCCCACAGGGCGTCGCCGCCCTGGACGCCGCCACCGGCCGACTCGTCCTCGCCCGCGTGGACGATCTGGAAGTGGTCGATGTAGCCGTCGGGCTCGTTGAAGTTGCCGTCGCCGTCGAAGTCGTAGCGGTCCCACTGGTCGAACTCGGCCAGGCCCGCCTTGATCTCGGCGTCGCTCTTGCCCTGGGCCTTCTGCTGCTCGACCCAGGCGGTCACGCCGTCCCGGACGACGTCCCAGACGTTGCCGCAGTTGGACTGGCCACAGTAGTTCGAGCCGTAACGGGCCTCGTTGTACGGGACCTTGACCCAGTCGGTGACCGCGCCGTCGACCGAGTAGCGACCGGACGAGGTCCGCTCGTAGTAGGTCTTCAGCGAGGCCTTCGGCTGACCCTTGGCGTCCTTGCCGGTACCGAAGTACAGGTCCTGGAAGTGCGCCTGGTTGTAGTCCGCCTGCCACGCCGTCGAGTTGTCCGTGGCGCGGTCGGGCTTGGCTATCTGGTTGTGCAGCGGGCCGGGCTCGCCGCCGTACTTCGGCTTCAGCTCGGTGGTGTCGTCGTCCTTGCGGTCGACCAGGGTCGTGTTGTCGACCTGGTCGCCGAACTCGACGAGGATGGTGAAGATCTTGTCGGTCTTCTCGCGGCCGAGCTCGACGTACTTCTTCGCGCCGAGCTTGACGACCTGGGAGCCGCCCCGCTTCTCGACCTTGGCGTCACCGTTCAGCACCTGCTCCAGGGCAGCCTTGCGCTGCTGCTCCTGCTGCTCGCTGAAGGGGCCTTCAAGGTCGTGGTCGACCGTCGTCTTGTCGACGGTCTGGATGCCGACCGGCTCCACGTTTCCGTGGCCGACGGCCCATGCAGTGCTGAAGGTCGAGGCGGTGGCGGCGGTGGCCGCGAGCGCCACGACGACTGCGGACGCTCTGATCGTCCGTCGTCTATTGGTCACTTGATGTTGTCCTCCCCGGCGCCCGCGCTCTCGGACCGAAGGTGGGGTGTCCGTCCGGCGGGGTCGCGCGTCACAAGTGACGACATTGGACCGGAGTGCGGGAAGAAAAGACAGATCTTGACTTGCACAGACCAACTGCACTATGCGGGAGACGACTTCCGATTATCGGACGGTCGATGGGCGCATATGCGGGGTGGTTGGCGGCTTTCGTGACCCTGTGCGCCCCTTGCGCCTCGACATCGTGGGTTAGGTCACGCTTACCCCTGGCGCCGCCCGGGCATCGACGTCATAGAGTCGGCCGGGAACCCGAGGGACGGATTTGTCATGCTGCGTCCGAACACCGCACAGCTCGCCTACGGTTCGGCCACCGTCGTGCTCGCGACCGTGGCCCTACTGCTGCTCTCCGGTACGACGACGACGCTCGGCATCGCGGCGGTCTGCGTGGCGGCGCTGCTGCTCGGGATCCTGGTGGCGGTGACGATGCCGCGGCGCGAGCAGCCCGTCAAGCCCTTCGCACGCGAAGGGGTCCGGGTGCCGACCCAGCGCGTGGGCGCGGGGGCCGACACCCGGATCCCTTCGTGACGGTTCGTCCCCTTCGGGGACCCGGAGTCACTCGGAGGCGCTGACGACCACCGTCTTCGCCGCCTTGTCGTGCAGACCTTGCTTGTACGGCTTGTCCACCATGATCAGGATGAGGATGAGCAACGGCCACAGGCAGGCGCAGCAGATCAGCGCGGGCAGCCAGAGCACGACGGCGCGCAGGAGCGATTGGTTCATCGGGGGCGTCGACCCGTCGTTGAGCATCGCGACCCGCAGCTTCATCAACTTCTTGCCGACGGTCCGACCGTTCCTGGCCGTGAGCACGGTGTCGTAGGCGACGTACGCGACGATCGTGATGAGCTGGAAGACCAGTTGGCTGCCGCCGTTGAGGCTGTTGACGGTGTCGCCGAAGTCATTGCCGTCCTCGGTCGCCCGCTGGTACACGTCGAACGGGATGCCGATGATCGCGAGCGGCACCGCGAGGATCACCCAGTCGATGAGCCGCGCGAGGATCCGGCGACCGGTGTCCGCCAGCGGCGGCATCCCGGAGAGCGGGTCGGTCCCCCCGTACCCCCCGCCGTAGCCGCCGTACGGAGGCGGGGGCGCACTGTCGTACGGATTCCCCGGCGGGGGGCCCGGCGGGGGCTCACCGGGCGGCGGGCCGGCCGGCGGCTCCCCGGCCGGTGGCTCCGGGGGCCTCTTGCTGAACGGATCGTCCTCGGGCTGTTGGCCGGACGGCGGCTGGTCGGTGCTCATGGGGGCAGTGCATCCCGGGCGGGACGGGCCCGCAAGGAATCACCGCCCGTTCGGGCGACGGGGCACGGGGGACGGCTCAGCGCGCCACGAAGGTGCGGGCCGCCTTGTCGTGCCAGCACTGCCGCCAGGGGCGGTCGAAGAGGCACCAGAGGACGTTCAGGACGCCGATGGCCAGGAGTCCCAGCAGACCGTAGACGAGCCAGCGACGGAGCGCCTTGCCGAAGGTCGGCGGTTGGTGCGCCTCGATGTCCCGGACCTCGATCCCGCACAGCTTCTTGCCCAGGGTGCGGCCCCACTTGGCGGTGGGCAGCACCTCGTACAGGAGCCCGAGGACGAACAGCAGGGCGAGCACGATGCCGAACTGGACGGAGGTGGTCGCGTCCAGGAGCCAGACCTGAACGGTGGTTCCGGTCTGTCTGGCCGCCTCGATCTTGCCCTCGATGTGGTCCAGGGCCGCCGTCACGAAGGGCACGGAGGCCGCGCCGACCAGCGCACCCAGGACGATGCTGTCGACCAGTCGGGCGAGCAGGCGCCTGCCGAGCCCGGCGGGGCGCGCGGCGGCCTGCGCCCGCGCCGCCTGCTGGAAGACGTCGTCGACGGGCGGCTTCCACGGGGCGACCGGCTGCTGCTCCCGGGCCGACTGCTGCGCCTGGGCCTGCTGTTGGGCCTGGGCCTGCTGTTGGGCCCAGGAGGGCGTCGCCGCAGCGGGAGCGGGAGCGGAGGCGGGGGTCGGAGCCGGGGCGGGCGCCGCAGCCGCCGAAGAGGCGGGAGCCGGGGCAGGGGCGGGAGCCGGGGCAGGCGCAGGGGCGGGAGCCTCCGGCGCCGGTCGGGGCTGCTGGGGCTGCGGCCGGGGGGCCGGGGACGGCGTGGGCACCGGAGTGACCGGCATGCCCCCGAGACGCTGCGCTCCCGCGGCCGACCGGGGTTCGGGGACGGCGTCCCGCTCTTCCTCCGGCTCGCTCCCGCCCGCCACCGGCCACTCGGCCGGGGTGCGCGGATCGGGGGTCCGGGGGGCGCCCCAGGAAACCTTCTGGTCGCAGGCACCGCCGAAGCCCGCCTGTCGGGAGGCGTCGGCCTGCCAGGCCGACGCGGGCTCCGGTGCGGCCGGCTCCTCGTCGAGGAAGACGGGTCCGGTCTCCTCGACCGCGGGCACGGGAGCCTGCGCCTGGAGCGGCACGTGCGCGGCGGCTTGGACGGGGGCCGGGGCCTGTCCGGGCGCGGCGGCCCGCGCGGGGGCCGGAGCGGGCGCAGGGGCCGGAACGGGCGCGGGGGCCGGAACGGGCGCGGGGGCCGGAGCCGGGCTGGCGGCCAGGATCGGGCCGGCCGGGACCGCCGAGGCGGGCGGACCCGGCGGAACCTCACCGTCCACGGGGGCCGGCCGGCTCGTGCCGGGCACCCAGGCTCCCCCGTTCCAGTACCGGATGTATCCGGGAATGGACGGGTCCGGGTAGTACCCCGCCTGCGGTACCTCTCCGCCGCCTCCAGGAGGAGTAGCCACTGCCCCGACTCCGTTCAGTCACAACGCCTTTGATCCGCACGGCAGCGCGCCGGGCGTGCCGCACCCAAGGAGGACAGTAACGAAGAACGTCCCCGGGGGGAGAAGGAGCCCGCGAGAAAGCCCGCCTTCGGGGGGACACGTAACGGAATTGGTCACTCCCAGTGATGTTCGGGCCGATGCATCCCTCGGAGTGGGCCGCTCGGAACACCTCCCCGGGACGGGTCGGGAAAAAACTTCCCGAAAAAACTTCCCGAAGTCGCGTAATGAACCGCGTCCACCCCGCTCTCTCCGGGTGAAGGCCCGCCCGGGGCCCGCCCGCGAGAAGGAGCAGGACCATGCAGAACACCGACAACCCCGCCGTCGAGCGCGAGCTGGAACTGAAGCTGGTGCTCTCGCCCGAGCGCTCCGTCCCCGTGCCCGCCCGGCTCGCCTACCGCACCGACGACCCGTACGCCGTCCACATCACCTTCCACATCGGCACGGACCACCCGGTCAACTGGACCTTCGCGCGCGAACTGCTCGTCGAAGGCGTCTTCCGGGCCTGCGGCCACGGGGACGTCCGCATCTGGCCGACGAAGGTCGACGGCCGCGGCGTCATCCTGATGGCGCTCTCCTCCCCCGACGGCGACGCACTGCTCGAAGCCCCGTCCGCGCAGGTGTCCGCCTGGCTGGAGCGGACCCTGCGCGCGGTCCCGCCGGGCACCGAGGCCGAGCGCCTCGGGCTCGACGACGGGCTCGCCGAGCTCCTGGCGACCACGACGGTCGCCGACGAGCTCTGGCTGCGCGACCCGTGGCCGTCGGACGAGTCCCAGGACGGCGAGCTGTGAGCTGCCGCCCCCGTCCGTGGACTCAGAAGAGCTTTCCGGGGTTCAGGAGCCCCAGCGGGTCGAAGACGTCCTTGATCCCGCGCTGCAGCTCCAGGCCGACCGGCCCCAGCTCCCGCGCCAGCCACTCCTTCTTGAGGACGCCCACGCCGTGCTCACCGGTGATCGTGCCGCCCAGGGCGAGCCCGAGCGCCATGATCTCGTCGAAGGACTCCCGGGCCCTGCGCGACTCGTCCTCGTCGGCCGGGTCGAAGCAGACCACGGGATGGGTGTTGCCGTCCCCGGCGTGGGCGCAGACGCCGATGGTCAGGCGGTACTTCTCCGCGATCGCCGCCGTGCCGTCGAGCATCTCGGCGAGCCGCGTCCGCGGCACGCAGACGTCGTCGATCATCGTCGCGGGCTTGATCGTCTCCAGGGCGGTGAGCGACGTCCGGCGTGCCTGGAGCAGGAGTTCGGATTCGGCGGCGTCGGCGGCCGGCACGACCTCGGTGGCTCCCGCGGCCCGGCACAGCTCTCCGACGGCGGCCAGATCGACGCCCGGGTCCGGGGTGTCGAAGGCGCACAGGAGCAGTGCCTCGGTGGTGGTGGGCAGTCCCATGCGGGTCAGTTCATTGACCGCGCGAATGGTGGTCCGGTCCATGAGTTCCAGCAGCGAAGGGGTGTGCCCCCGCTCCATGATCGCGCAGACGGCCGCACAGGCGGACGCCGTGGAGGGGAACTCGGCGGCGAGCACGAGCTGCGCCGGCGGCCGTGGCTTGAGCGCCAGGACCGCTCCGACGACGATGCCGAGGCTGCCCTCCGAGCCGACGAAGAGCCGGGTGAGGTCATAGCCGGCGACGCCCTTGGCGGTGCGCCGGCCGGTCCGCAGGAGCCTGCCGTCGGCGAGGACGACGTCGAGTCCGAGGACGTACTCGGCGGTGACCCCGTACTTCACGCAGCAGAGGCCGCCGGAGGCGGTGCCGATGTTCCCGCCGATGGTGCACGTCTCCCAACTGGACGGGTCCGGCGGGTAGTACAGACCGTGCTCCGCGACGGCCCGGGACAGCACGGCGTTGACGACGCCCGGTTCGACGACGGCGATCCGGTCGACCGGATCGACCTCCAGGATGCGGTCCATCTTCACCAGGGAGAGCACGATGCAGCCGTCCGAGGCGTTGGCGCCGCCGGACAGGCCCGTGCGGGCGCCCTGCGGGACGACGGGGACGCGCAGTTCGGTCGCGGTGCGCATGACGTGCTGCACCTGCTCGACCGTGCGCGGGAGCACGACGACCGCGGGGGTTCCGGCCGCGCAGAAGCTCGCCATGTCCCGTGCGTAGGAGGTCGTCACGTCGGGGTCGGTGAGCAGTGCCTCGGCGGGGAGCCCGGCCAGCAGTGCGGTGTGGAGTCGCGTCGGGAGATCGGTGCGGGGATCGTCCTTCTGAAGATCGTCCATGTCTCCAGCGTGGCACCCGGGGCCATCGGTGTGAACCCGCCGGAGGGACCGCTTCGTGCGCTCTCCTCACGACCGGCCGCGGGAGCACAGTAAGCGCCATGAAGCCCCAGAACGTGTCGAGGACGGTCCTGGCCGCCGGCGTGGGCGCGGTGCTCGCGGCGACGGCGCTGTTGTACGTCCCGGAGTTCGTCGACCAGGGTCCGCCGTCCCCGCCCGGTCCGGCGGAGCGGGCGACGGTCGCGGCCCGGGCGGGCGCTCCGGCCGCGCTCCCGGACCTGACCGCGCTGATCTCCGACCGGGAGCAGTGGGTGCGGGCCCATCCGGAGGACGGGGCGTCCTGGGCGGAGTTGGGCGCGGCCTACACGGAGCGCGGCACCCGTCTCGGAGACGCCCGGGAGTACCCGAAGGCCGAACGGGCCCTGCAGCGCTCGCTCGCCGAACGGCCCGCCGCCCGCGGCAACCTGGACGCCCCGCTGGGCCTCGCCGCGCTCGCCGTGGCCCGGGGGGACTGGCGCACCGCGCGGAAGTGGGGCGAACAGGTGCGGAAGGCCGCCCCGAAGCGGTGGCCGGTGTATCCGGTGCTGATCGACGCCTACAACGGCCTCGGCGCGTACGCGGCGGCCCGGAAGGCCATGGAGGACCTGGAGGAGCTGCACGCGGGCGCGGTGGTGCGGGCCAGGGCCTCGCAGACCTACCGCGACCGCGGCTGGCGCGAGGACGCCGACGCGGCGGCCCTGGACGCGGTGGCGCTGGCGGACTCGGACGCCGAGAGGGCCGCGGCGCTGGGGCGGCTCGGGGACCTGGCGTGGGAGCGGGGCGAGCCGGAGGAGGCACGCGCGCGGTACGGGGCGGCCCTGCGGCTGGTACGGGACCACGGGCCCTCGCTCGCGGGCCGGGCACGGGCCCTGGCGGCCCTCGGCCGCCCGGACGAGGCGCTGCGCGACTGGCGGGCGGCGCTGGTCCGGCTGCCGCTGCCGGAGTACCTGTTGGAGGCGGGCGAGCTGTACGAGTCGCTGGGGCGGGACGGGGAGGCACGGGCCCTGTACGAGCGGCTGCGGAAGGGCACCTGGACGGGGGCCGAAGTGCCGCTGGGGCTCCTCGATGCGGATCACGGCGACCCGGCGGACGCAGCGGTCCGGATGCGCGCGGAGTGGGCGCGGGGCCACCGCTCGGTGGGGACGGCGGACGCGCTGGGATGGGCGCTGCACCGGTCGGGCGCGTCGAAGGAGGCGCTGGGCTACGCGAAGCTGGCCACCGAAGAGGGCCGGCGGAGCGCGCTCTTCACGTACCACCGCGGCGCGATCGAGCGCGCCCTGGACCGGCCGGGTCCGGCCCGCCGGCACCTGGAGGAGGCGCTGCGGATCAACCCGGACTTCTCCCCGCTGCACGCGCGCACGGCCGAGGAGGCCCTGGCCGCCCTGGGCGAGCCCTCGGTCGAACTCCCCCCGGAGCTGGGCTCCCCGGCGTCCGCGGCACGATCGGGCCCGACGGCCGCGCCCCCGACGCGGGCGAAGGGCGGGGACGCACCGGAGGCGGCGCGCGACTGACGCCGCGGCGGAGCGCCCGGGAGCCCGGGGCTCGGTCCGGGGCTCGGTCCCCGGCCGGTGGCGGGGCCGGGGAGGGGAAGGCGTCCCGGGCAGGCCCCGTGTCCCGCCGGGACGCCGTCGGGCCGGTCCGGGCCCGGTGGAACGGGCGCCCGGGCCGACCCGGTCTGTGGTGCACGTCTGGGTGCGGGGCCCGGAACGCGGGCCCCGTCGCCTACAGGTTGCCGCGCTTCTCCTGCTCGCGCTCGATCGCCTCGAACAGGGCCTTGAAGTTGCCCTTGCCGAAGCCCATGGAACCGTGGCGCTCGATCATCTCGAAGAAGACGGTCGGGCGGTCCTGGACCGGCTTGGTGAAGATCTGCAGCAGGTAGCCGTCCTCGTCGCGGTCGACGAGGATCTTCAGCTCGCGCAGGATCTCGATGGGCACGCGGGTCTCGCCCGCCCACTCGCCGAGCGTGTCGTAGTACGAGTCGGGGGTGTCGAGGAACTGCACGCCCGCCGCCCGCATCGCGCGCACGCTCGCGACGATGTCGTTGGTGGCGAGGGCGATGTGCTGGACGCCCGCCCCGCCGTAGAACTCCAGGTACTCGTCGATCTGCGACTTCTTCTTCGCGATCGCCGGCTCGTTGATCGGGAACTTCACCTTGAGGGTGCCGTCCGCGACGACCTTGGACATCAGCGCCGAGTACTCGGTCGCGATGTCGTCGCCCACGAACTCCTTCATGTTCGTGAAGCCCATGACCTTGTTGTAGAAGCCGACCCAGTCGTTCATCTTGCCGAGCTCGACGTTGCCGACGCAGTGGTCGATGGCCTGGAAGGTGCGCTTGGCCGGCGGCTCGACGATCGGGTTCGCGGAGACGAAGCCGGGCAGGTAGGGGCCGTCGTAGCCGGAGCGCTCGACGAGGGTGTGGCGGGTCTTGCCGTAGGTGGCGATGGCCGCCAGGACGACGGTGCCGTGCTCGTCCTTCAGCTCGTACGGCTCGGTGACGCCGGTGGCGCCGTGCTCGACGGCATAGGCGTACGCGGCACGCGCGTCCGGCACCTCGATCGCCAGGTCGACGACGCCGTCACCGTGCTCGGCGACGTGCTCGGCGAGGAAGCGGCCCCAGTCGGTCGAGGCCTTGATGACGGAGGTGAAGACGAAGCGGGCGGCGCCGTTGGTGAGGACGTAGCTGGCGGTCTCCCGGCTGCCGTTCTCCGGTCCGGAGTAGGCGACCAGCTTCATGCCGAAGGCCGTGGAGTAGTAGTGCGCGGCCTGCTTGGCGTTGCCGACGGCGAAGACGACCGCGTCCATTCCCTTGACCGGGAAGGGATCGGCCTCGCGCGCGGCGGAAGGGGTGGGGTCGATGGTCATCGAGGTATCTGCCATGGCAGCAATGTCCCGCCGTTCGGCAAGGTGCGCAAGAGTTTGCTGATCTACTGGTCAATCTGCATAGCGATCGACGAACATGACCGTGCGACTTGTACATCCTGACCATGAGGAGGTCGCCATGGCGATCGATCATTTGGACGGCCGACTGATCGCGCTCCTCGCCCGGGAGCCGCGGATCGGGGTCCTGGAGGCCTCCCGCCGCCTGGGGGTGGCGCGCGGCACGGTGCAGGCGCGGCTCGACCGGCTCCAGGCGAGCGGGGTGATCCGCGGCTTCGGCCCCCAGGTGGACCCCGCGGCGCTCGGCTACCCGGTGACCGCCTTCGCGACCCTGGAGATCAAGCAGGGGCAGGGCGCGGACGTGCGGGGGCACCTGGCGACGGTGCCGGAGGTCCTGGAGCTGCACACGACGACGGGACACGGAGACATGCTGTGCCGGCTCGTCGCCCGCTCCAACGCGGACCTCCAGCGGGTGATCGACAAGGTGGTGGGCTTCGAGGGGATCGTCCGGGCCTCCACCGCGATCGTGATGGAGAACCCCGTACCGCTGCGGATCATCCCGTTGGTGGAGCAGGCCGCACAGGACTAGCGCGCCCGCCGGGGAGCATGCAAAGAAGTAGTTGCAAAGAAACCCTTGCAACCATTTCTTTGCACGCCTACGGTGAGCTCATGCCCGAGTCCGAAGAGCGCTTCCCCGAGCGGCAGGACCCGCCGCCCGAGCAGTACCCGAACCGCATGCTCGACCCCCGGTCCCTGCGCGCCATCGCCCACCCCCTGCGCATCCAGCTGCTCCGCGCCCTGCGCCGGCACGGGCCCGCCACCGCCTCCCAACTGGCCGAACGGCTCGGCGAGTCCAGCGGCGCCACCAGCTACCACCTGCGCCAACTCGCCGCCCACGACTTCATCACGGACGACCCGACGCTCGGCAAGGGACGGGAGCGGTGGTGGAGGGCGGCCCATCACGGGACCCTCTTCGACGAGACCCTCCACGGAAACCCGGACCCCGAGGTCCAGGGTGCGCTCGACCTCGTCATGCACGAGGTCGCGACCATCCACACCCAGGAGATGTCCACCTGGGTCGCCACCCGGCACACCTGGGACGAGTCCTGGCACGGCGCCTGGGACTTCAGCGACTTCAGGCTGACCCTGCCGCCCGAGCGGCTGCGCGAGCTCAACGGGAAGATCCACGCGCTGATCGACGAGTACCGCGACAGCGCCGACCCGGAGGCGCCGGGCGCCGCGCCCGTCCGGATGCACCTGCACGCGTTCCCGCAGCACGGGGACGAACCGCAGCAACGGGACTGAGCCGGCAGCGGGCCGGGACGGGGGACGCGGACGCCGGCCCCCGTCCACACGGCACCGTGCTGCGGACCCGCTCCGCACGGCACCGCACCCCGGGGCCCGTCCGCACGGCACCGCATCAGGGCCCGATCAGCACGGCACCGCATCAGGGCCCGATCAGCACGGCACGACACCACACGGCACCGCACGCACGCACGCACCCACGGAAGGACTTCCGCATCCCATGCATGCCGACATCCACCTCCAGTTGCACGCGCTGGCCGCCGCGGAGCTGCGGCTCAAGGCCGGCGCGCCCCGACCGCAATCCCCCTCCCCCTCCCTCACCTCCGCCCTCCGCGCCCGGTTGGGTTGGGGCCTCGTCGAGCTGGGCCTGCGCATGGCCGTGCCGGCGGGTCGTGACGTCAGCCTGGCCGCATGACCGCCGCGGGGGGAGAACAGCGGGCGGAAAGGGCCCGCGACCGCATTCCGCTGGCCACCGTCCTGGCGGCCAACGCCGTGTCCATCAGCGGCAATTCACTCACGCTCATCGGCGTCCCGTGGTTCGCCCTGGAGACCACGGGAAGCCCCGGCAAGGCCGGGCTCGTCGCCTTCTGCGCGGCCTTCCCGGTGCTCGTCTCGGCGATCGCCGGCGGCCCGGTCATCGACCGCCTCGGGCGCCGGCGGATCAGCATCGTCTCCGACCTGGTCTGCGGGCTCGCGCTCGCCTCGATCCCGCTCCTGCACCAGGTCGGAGTCCTCCACTTCTGGCTGTTGTGCGCGCTGATGGCGGTCACCGGGCTCTTCCACGCACCGGGCGAAATGGCCCGGCACGTGCTCGTGCCCGACCTCGCCGGACGCGCCGGGACCTCGCTCACCCGGGCGGCCAGCCTGTACGACGCGGTGGCGCGCGGCGCCCGGATGACGGGCGCCGCGATCGCCGGACTGCTCGTGGCGTTCCTGGGCCCCGGCACGGTCCTGCTCCTCGACGCGGCCACCTTCGCCGTCTCCGCGCTGCTCGTCGTGGCGGGACTGCGCGGGGTGCCGTCGGCCGAGCCCCTGCGCGACGGCCCCCGCCTCTCCCCCGCCCGCTACCGCGCCGACCTGCGCGAGGGGTACGCCTTCCTGTTCCGCACCCGACTGCTGCTGGGCATCACCGTCATGGTGATGGTCACCAACGGCCTCAACCAGAGCTGGACCTCGGTCCTGCTCCCGGTGCACGCCCGGGAGGTCCTCGGCGGCCCGGGCACGCAGGGCCTCATCGTCTCGGTCTTCGCCGGCTGCGCCCTGGCCGGTGCGCTGCTCTACGGGGCGGTCGGGGAACGCTTCCCGCGCCGGGCGGTGTTCACGGCGGGCTTCCTGATCTGCGGCGCCCCGCCCTATCTGGTGGCCGCCCTCACCGACACCACCGCGCCCCTGCTCCTGACGGCGGCGGCGGCCGGCCTCGGCGCCGGGGTCCTCAACCCGATCCTGACCACGGTCATGTACGAGCAGGTGCCGGACGCCCTGCGGAGCCGGGTGATGGGCGCCAGCACGGCGGGGGTCCTGCTCACCACCCCCTTGGGCGGCCTGGCGGCGGGGCTCCTGGTCGAGCGGTTCGGCCTGGCGACGACGCTGCTGGGGATCGGGACGGCCTACTTCCTGGCGACGCTCTCGCCGATGGTCTTCCCGGCCTGGCGCGGCATGGACCGTACCCCCGCCGGCCGCCCCGGCGAGGACCTCAGCAGGACGGAACCTTCGCCCCCTGCCCCCGTTCCAGGGCCCGCAGGGAGTCCACCGCGTCGCTGAGCGTGGTGACGGGCACGAGCCGCAGGCCCTTGGGCTGCTCGGCCCGCGCGTCCGCACACTCGTCCTTCGGGACGAGGAAGACGGTGGCCCCGTCCCGGGCGGCGGCCTGCGTCTTCAGGGAGACCCCGCCGACCGCCCCGACCGTGCCGTCCGGGTCGATCGTGCCCGTACCGGCGACGGTCCGGCCGCCGGTGAGGTCACCGCCGTCCCCGTCGCCGTCGAGCTTGTCCACGATCCCGAGGGCGAAGAGGAGACCGGCGCTGGGCCCGCCGACGTCCGCGAGGTGCAGGCTCACCTGCACCTCCTTCGGGTCCTTCTCCAGGTATCCGAGCGCGGCGAGGGCGGCGGCGTCCTGCGACTCCTTCATCTGCCCGAGGTTGCGCTCCTCGATCTCTGCGTCCGACTTCCCCGAGGGGTAGACCGCGTCGTGCGGGAGGACGGCCCGGTCGGTGCGGAACCAGGCGTCGGCCACGTCCGCGAGGTCGACCTCCGTGGACGGCCCGGTCGCGAGGATGGTCGTCATCAGCAGCTGGCCCTCGGTGGCCCGGACCGGGGCGCCCGTGATGGTGATGACCTCACGCCCCTTGTCCGTACCGAGCACGTTGGCCGTCGTACCGGGCTGGGCGATCGCGTACGGCAGCGGGGCCAGCCCGGCGACGGCGAAGAGCGCGGCGACGGGCAGGGCGCAGAGCGCGAGGACGCGGGGACGGGAGAGGCTGGAGAGCACGCCCCCAATCTACTGGGACGCGCACCGGGGCACGGTGGCGGGCGCGGGAGGGGGCCCGGCGGCCCCCGCACCGGCGGCCCGACGACGGGGCGCGCCCCGGTCCGGCGGGGCACCGCGGGGGCCCGGTTCGAGGGGCTAGGCCCGACGCGCCCGTGCGGGAAGTCGACGGGCGAAGAAGGAACGCAGACCGTGCCGCACGACGGCCGTCGCCGCCGCCGGATCGGCCGGCCCGATGAGCGCGGCCCTGGTGTCGGCGGTGACGAGCCCGGCGGCCTGGAGCTGCGGGACGAGGTGGGCGTAGTCGGTGAAGACCCCGTGGTCGCTGCCGGCCGGCAGGAGGCACCGGCGGGCGGGGACGCCCGCCCAGGAACGCGTCAGGCGTGCGGCCTCCCGAAAGCCGTCGGTGCGGAACATCAGGAGGGGTTTGTCGAGGCCCGCCATGAGCTCCGGGTCCAGGTCGAGGTGGCCCTCCAGGTTGACGCCGGCGCCGATCCGGTCGTCGGTGGCCAGTGCGTGGACGGCGGCGGTGCCCCCCGCCGAGTGCCCGTACACGCCGATCCGGCGCGGGTCCATGGCGGAGGCCAGGGGCAGGTCGCCGAGCCGGTCGAGGAGGAGGCGGAGGTCGGCGACCCGGGTGGAGACCATGGCGCGGAAGGTCTCCGGGCCCGGCGGCCCGGTGAGGACGGTCAGGCGCACGCCCCCGGGCAGCTCCACCTGGCTGGCGTCACCGGGATGGTCGACGAGGACCACGATCCGTCCGTGGCTGGCGAGCTCTTCGGCGAGAACCGTGCCGAGGGTGCGGGAATCGCCGCCCCCGGGCCCGTAGAAGAGCACCGGTCGGCGGCCCGGGAGCGGAGGGGCGTCCAGGTGCCCGTGAGTGAGGACCGCGCCCCAGTCGACGCCCCCGGCCGGAAGGCCGGGGTGCACCCGGGGTGCGAGCTCGGCGAAGGCCTCGGCCTCGGCGGGGGTGAGTTGCGGGGCGCGCGGGCAGCCGCGGACGGTGCGGGCCGGATAGAGGACGCTGACCTTGACCCGGCGGGCGCCGGGCTCCCAGGGGTCCTGTCGGGAGCGGTCGGTCAGGACGCGGGTGCGCAGGCCGACGGGGTGGGGGCCGGTCGGCGCGGGCAGCCGGAGCGCGGTCGGCCCCTCCTGCGCCCGGGCGGGAGCGACGGCGGCCGCGGGGGCGACGGCGGGGCCGAGGAGGGCGGCGGCGCCCAGGAGGGCGGCCTTGGCGACGGTACGGCGGCTGGGCGCGGGAAGCTGTGTCATGTGCGGCATCCTGGGGCGGAGGGGAGCGGGGCGCGAAGGTTCAGGCCCGGCCCGAAAGGCTTGCCACAGGGGGAGCATTGCTGCGCGTCCACTTCACGTCCGGGGACTTCGCCCGGGTGCGGTTCGCACCCCGGCCGTCTCCCGTGGCCGAGCTGCACGCGGCCCTGATGATGATGGGCGCCCCGCACGAGGAGCTGCTCTTCGGACGCTGGCGGGGCCGGCTGCTGCGTGCCCTGCCGCGCACGGCGGAACCGCTCGCGGACCTGGTGCCGGGCGGGACGGCCCCGCGCTTCCTCGACGTCCTCGGAGAGACCCGGGAGGAGGGCCTCGCACGGGTGCGGGCGGCCCGGCCGGAGTGCGTGCGGTCCGAACTGGAGCGGGTGTACGGGGCGGGGCGACGGCCCGTACCGCCGTGGATCAGGGCCCTGCACGCCGGGAGCCCGGACGCGTGGCGGGTGTGGGAGCGGGCGCAGCGGGCCGCGTACGAGACGGTGCTGGCGCCGGTCTGGTCCCGGGTGCAGGACCTGCACCGGGCGGAGTTCGCCCGGCACGCGCTGGTCGTCGCCGAGCAGGGGTTGGGCGCGGCACTCGCGGCCTTGGCGCCGGGGTTTCGGGAGGGGGTCTGGGAGTGGCCGGGCACCGCCCTTCGCGAGGTGCACCTCGCCGGTCGCGGCCTCGTGCTGCTGCCGACCTTCCACTGGCGGGGCGGGCCGCTCCTCCAGGACCTGCCGGACCGCCCGGTGGTCCTCGCGTACCCGGCGGGCGGGGCACTGCCGCTCACCGGGGCCGGCGGGGCCGTCGGGGACGCCGGAGCCGTCGGGGACGGCCACGAGGAGGCCCTCGCCGGGGTGCTCGGCCGCACCCGGGCCGCGCTCCTGCGGACCCTGACGGAGCCCCGTACCACCACGGAACTGGCCCGCTGCCTCGGCGTCAGCAACGCAACGGCCTCGGCCCACGCCCAAGCGCTCCGCGCGGCGGGGCTCCTCACGACGACCCGCACGGGCAGATCGGTCCGCCACGCCGTCACGCCGCTGGGCGCGCTCCTGACCTCCTCCGGCAGCTGAGACGGCGCGGCGCGGGCCGGCCCGACGGGGCGGGACCGGTGCGGCGCGGCGAATCGGTGCAGTACGGCGAATCGGTGCGGTGCGGCGGCTGGGTGCGGTGCGAGGACCCGGTGCGCCGGCTCAGCGGAGTGCGTCGGCGACCTCGCGGGCCGCGTCCACCACGCGGGGGCCCACCCGCTCCGGCACGGCGTCCGCGAGCATCACGACGCCGACGCTGCCCTCGACGCCGGTGACGCCGACGAGCGGTGCCGCCGCGCCGCTCGCACCGGCTTCCAGTTCGCCGTGGGTGAGGGTGAAGCCCGGCTCGGTCAGCCCGCCCTGTCGGGCGGCGAGTATCGCCCGTCCGGCAGCTCCCCGGTCGAGCGGATGGCGGAAGCCGGCCCGATAGGCGACGTGGTAGTCGGTCCAGGTCGGTTCGACGACCGCGACGGCGAGCGCCTCCGCACCGTCGACGAGGGTCAGGTGGGCGGTCGCGCCGATGTCCTCGGCGAGCGAACGCAGCGCGGGCAGCGCGGCCTCCCGGACCAGGGGATGGACCTGCCGGCCGAGCCGCAGCACGCCGAGGCCGACGCGGGCCCGACCGCCGAGGTCGCGACGGACCAGGGCGTGCTGCTCCAGCGTGGCGAGCAGGCGGTAGACCACCGTCCGGTTGACGCCGAGTTTGTTGGACAACTCGGTGACGGTCAGGCCGTGGTCGGTATCGGCGAGCAGTTTGAGGACTCTGAGCCCTCTGTCGAGCGTCTGGGAGGTCTCCGCGGTCACGACGCCCTCTCCTTCGGAGTGAGTGGCGGCGGGCTCTCACGGAGTTGCGGCGCCGGTCCCGCGGCGACGCACGTCAGAGGCCGCCGGCGAAGGGGTACACCGGCTGCGCTCCGCGGCGGCGCTGCCACGGGGCGATTGCTTGTGAGCCGGGACAGTAGCGTCGCGCTCCGCTCAGCGGAAGACCTCGTCCAGAATCCGGGCGCCGCTGACCGTATGGAGGCGGTTCGGGACCTTCGTCGCTCGGACGTGCGACTTTGACGGACAAGATCGCCTATGTCAGGCCCGTGGCACGGCACCGGTCGGCGGCCGGCGGCGGGGTCCGCCGTCGGGCCGGTCCCCGTCGTCGCGGGACGGCCGAGGCCCGCGCGCACACCTGCGCACGGGCCTCGCTCGTTTCCGGAGGGACCGGCTCACCGCATGCGGGTGGCCCACTCCTGGACCTTCTTGATCCGCTCCCGGATCTGCCCGGCCGTCGCCTCCGCGCTCGGCGGACCTCCGCACACCCGCCGCAGCTCGGTGTGGATGACGCCGTGCGGCTTGCCGCTCTGGTGGACGTAGGCGCCGACCATCGTGTTGAGCTGCTTGCGCAGTTCGAGGAGTTCCTTGTGGGAAACGACGGGACGCCGCTCCGCCGGAAGCTCCAACAGGTCCGCCTCGCTGTCCGGCCGCTTGCGGCTGTGGGCGATCTGCCGGGCCTGCCGCTTCTGGAGGAGCAGCTGGACCTGGTCGGGTTCGAGGAGGCCGGGAATGCCGAGGTAGTCCTGCTCCTCCTCGCTTCCGGGGTGGGCCTGCATGCCGAACTCGGCACTGTTGTAGAGCACCCGGTCGAAGACGGCGTCCGACTCCAGCGCCTCGAAGGGCAGCATGTCCTGCTCGCCGGTGTCCTCGTCCTGCTGGCGCTCGGCCTCCGCCATCTCCTTCTCGGACTCGGCGTACGGGTCCTCGTCCTCGCCGGCCTTCTTGGGCTTGTCCAGGACGTGGTCCCGCTCGACCTCCATCTCATTGGCGAAACCGAGGAGGCTGGGGATCGTCGGAAGGAACACGGACGCGGTCTCGCCGCGCCTGCGGGAACGCACGAAACGTCCCACGGCCTGCGCAAAGAAGAGCGGAGTGGAGATCGTCGTCGCGTACACGCCGACCGCGAGCCGCGGCACGTCCACGCCCTCGGACACCATCCGGACGGCGACCATCCAACGGTCGGTGTTCTCGCTGAACTCGTCGATGCGGCTCGACGCGCCGGTGTCGTCGGAGAGGACGACGGTGGCCTTGGTGCCGGTGATCTCGCGGATCAGCTTCGCGTAGGAGCGGGCCGAGTCCTGGTCGGAGGCGATGACCAGCCCGCCGGCGTCCGGAATGGACTTCCGGACCTCGGTCAGCCGCTGGTCGGCGGCGCGCAGCACGTTCGGCATCCAGTCGCCGCGCGGGTCGAGCGCGGTGCGCCAGGCCTGCGAGATCGCGTCCTTGGTCATCGGCTCGCCGAGGCGGGCCGCGATCTCGTCGCCGGCCTTGGTCCGCCAGCGCATGTTGCCGCTGTAGGAGAGGAAGATGACCGGACGGACGACGCCGTCGCCCAGGGCGTTCCCGTAGCCGTACGTGTAATCGGCCGAGGACCGCCGGATCCCGTCGTTCCCCTCCTCGTACGTGACGAAGGGGATCGGATTGGTGTCGGAACGGAACGGGGTGCCGGTCAGCGCGAGCCGCCGGGTGGCGGGCTCGAAGGCCTCCAGGCAGGCCTCGCCCCAGGACTTGGAGTCTCCGGCGTGGTGGATCTCGTCGAGGATGACGAGGGTCTTGCGCTGCTCGGAACGGTTGCGGTGGAGCATGGGCCGCACGCCGACACCGGCGTACGTGATCGCGATCCCGTCGTACTCCTTGCTCAGCGGTCCGGCGCTGTAGTCGGGGTCCAGCTTGATCCCTATCCGCGCCGCCGCAGCCGCCCACTGCTTCTTGAGGTGCTCGGTGGGGGCGACGACGGTGACCTGCTGCACGACGTGGTGGTGCAGCAGCCACGAGGCGAGGGTCAGCGCGAAGGTGGTCTTGCCGGCGCCGGGCGTGGCGACCGCGAGGAAGTCACGGGGCTGCTCCTGGATGTACTTCTCCATGGCCCCCTGCTGCCAGGCGCGCAGCTTGTTTGCGGTGCCCCAGGGGGCACGGCCGGGGAAGGCGGGAGAGAGGTGGTGTGAGGAGGTGGCGGTGGTAGTCACGATCTCCGGGTTCGACGCTCGTCCAGATATGACAACCGGGCCACCTTACCGGCGGCCCGGCCGGAACCCCGTACGAATCGGGGTGACGAGCAGACGGGTGCGATTCACCTCACGTCGGGGGCGATTCCCCTCGCCTCGGGGTCGCCTCCCCTCGCCTCGGGGTCGATCAACTCGGTCAACCCCCGCACGATGGCGTCGATCTCCCCGGCCTCGCCGGTCGTCACGGCGATGACCAGCCGTTCCGCCGCGTCGATGTCGGGCCGCAGCCGGATGCCGTTCATCGCGAGGAAGGTGACGCAGGAGAGCCGGGCCGTCCGCTTGTTCCCGTCGACGAAGGGATGGTTGACCGCGAGGGACTGGAACAGGGCGGCGGCCCTGGAGACGGGGTCCGGGTAGGCCTCCTCGCCGAACACGGAGGCCGACGGGCGGTGCGTCGCGGAATCGAGCAGCCCCGCGTCACGGACGACCACCTTCTGGTCGTCGACCGCGTACTCGGCGACGATCAGGGTGTCCTCGGTCGAGAAGTGGGCGCACTTCACTTGAGGCGCTCCAAGAGCTCGTGCCACGTGACGGCCTGCTCCCCCGCCGTCCTGCGCACGACGGCTTCCCGGGCGGTGCGGGCGAGGTACTCGTCGACCGCCCGCAGGACGAGGGCGTGCACGTTGGTGCCCTCCTGCTCGGCGCGCCGTCCGAGGTCCTCGATCTGGTCGTCGCGGAGACGCACGTTCATGGCCATGCCGGAACGGTAGCGCCGCCGCAGCGACCCCGTACCGGAATATTCAGCCGCCGGAGGGCTGCTCCGGCCGGTGCAGCCGTGTCGCCACCCACGCCCCCACCGCCGCCACCCCCGCCATCGGCAGGAAGACGGCGGCGAAGGCGGCCGGGTGGGAGCCCCCCGTCCCGCCGGCGTCCATCGCGTGGCCCACCGCGCCGCCACCGAGCGCCGCGAAGGCCGCACCGCCGGCCGCGAGCAGCAGGACGTTGGAGAGGCCGTCGGAGATCTGGAGGGCCGCCGAATTGGCGCCCACCTCCTCGGGGGCGGAGAGCTTCATCAGGAGCACGCTCGTCGAGGCGATCACGGCGCCCATGCCGAGGCAGCCGAAGGCCCAGGCCACCGCGACCGTCCAGACCGGCACGGAAGCGATCAGCACGCTGGGCGCGGCGGCCACCGAGAGCACCACGAGGACCATGCCGAGGACGACGAGCCGCTCACGGTGCGGTTCCGTCCACGGTCGGGACTGGACCCACGATCCGAGCGCCCAGGTGAGGCCGCCGACCGCCAGCGAGAGACCGGCCAGGGTGGGGCTGAGCCCGCGCTGGGACACCAGCATCAGGGGGACGAAGGACTCGGCGGCGATGAAGGACCCGGCGGCGATGCCGCGCAGCAGGACGACGGAGGGCAGGCCGTGGGCGGCCCGGTAGGTGCCGCGCGGCAGCAACCCGCGCACGGCGGGCACCAGGAGCGCGAACCCCGCGACGGCGGGAAGCAGGGAGAGCAGGCGCAGTTCCTGGCCCGCGTACTGGAGCAGCGCCGCGCCGGCCGAGATGGCGAGGGCCAGCAGCACCCGGCGCCGGTCCCAGGGGGCGACGGCAGCATCGGGGTCGGCGGCGCCGGAGGCCGTCCGGCGTATCGCGGGAAGGGCGAGGGCCAGCGGGAAGACGACGAGGACGGGAATGCCCACGAAGACCCAGCGCCAGCCGAGGTGCTCGGTGACGGTGCCGGAAGCGAGCGGCCCGACGACGGAGGGGACCACCCAGGAGGCGGCGAAGGCCGCCATGATCGCGGGCCTGAGGTGCTCGGAGTAGGCGCGACCGACGACCACGTACAGCGCGACGATGACGAGGCCTCCGCCGAGCCCCTGCACGGCCCGGCCGAGGATGAACTGCCACATCGCCCCGGCGGTCCCGGAGAGCAGCAGCCCTGCGGCGAAGGCGCTGATGCCGCTGGCGAGCGGGGCGAGCGGCCCCCTCCGGTCGGACCACTGGCCGGCCAGGACCATGCCGAAGAGGCTGGTGGTGAAGTACGCGGAGAAGGCGAAGGCGTAGAGGGGGATGCCGTCCAGCTCACGGGCGGCGACGGGCATCGCGGTGCCGACGGCGGTCGCCTCGAAGGCGATGAGCAGGACGACGGAGACGATGCCGATGCTGAGCGCCCGGTGCTCCGGATCGAGGACGGAACCCTTGGGTCCGCCGGGTGCGACCGGGAGTCCGGAAGTGTTGGCGACGGCCGCGTCCGCGTCCGCCGCGGTGTCACTGGGTTCGATTGCGCTCATTCCCCCAGAGTAAGAGGCGAATCGCAGAGTGGCTCCTGTCAGGAGTCCCGATCGACCTCAGCCCTTGGACGTACGACCACGCCGGAACCCAGCAGTCGCACGACGACCGCACGACCGCGGAACCCCCGCCCCGCGGGACCTCCCCGCCCTCGCCCTCGCCCTGCACGACATCCACATGGCGGGACTGGTCCACCACGACCTCAAGCCGCCGAACATCTACTCACCGCGACCGGTCCGCAGATCATCGACTTCGGCATCGCACGCCCCGAACACGGCCTGGCCCTCACCACCACGGGCCAGATCCCGGTCACCCCCGGCAAAGGGATGCCCGAGCAGGTCCTCAGACAGCACGTCGGACCGGCGCCGGACGTCTTCTCGCCGCGGACGACACACCTGTCTGCCTGGCGACGAAGGACAACGAGCTGCACGCCGTCAACGCCTGGCCTCTCGCCACCTGCTGGCCCCTGTCGATGACGTCCCCCGTTCCCTCAGCAGCCCTGCGAGGGCCGCCGTCAGCAGGAAACGGCTGGTGATCCACGGCAGGGACGACCGTGTAGCCACGCTCCGCACCGAGACCGGAGGGACGGACCGGGAGCTCGAAGACCAGGACACCGACGGCCAGACCCCGGACCCTCGGCGGCCCCACCCTAATGGCCCGCCGCCCCGACCTAGGCAACCTCCCGCGGAAGGAAGGGGTCAACGGCAGCATCCCCTGGGGACACCCCCGCGGCCAGCGGCGAAACCATCATCGCGTGCAACGGCTACAACGCACACCGCTACAGCACCCTGCAGGACGTCCGCTTCCTGATCTCCGACTGGTACGAGGTCCTGGACGGGGCGGGCCCCGGCACCGTGAACTCCCCGGTTGTGGAGGGCACAACGGTATGGCTCCACGCCCCGACAACAGCTAGGTCCGGGTCGTACACAAGACCACCCGCGCCCATCTCTTCACCCTCAAGATGAAGCACGAGTGCTCCCACCAACTGGCCAGCGGCGGCAATCACGTCTTCATCATCCGCGGCGGCCGGATCGTGGCCATGCCGGTGTTCGGGGTGTGACAGAACTCCCGGGCCAAGCAACCACCCCTCAGGACCGGGGCACCTCAGCGGGCACCCTCTCCACCAGCCCGGTGCCCGTACACCCCAACGCGGCGGCAACGTGCCGGGCCGCCGCATTGGCGAGGGTGATCTGACCCTCCCTGATGCCTACACGGTCTGCCTCATTCTCGTCCGCCCGTTCCAACCCGGCTTCAATGACGATGCCATGGGCCGGTTCCTTCATCCGGCACATGAAGTAGATCGAGGCGTGGAGATCAGAGGAGGAGGCGAGTAGACCACTGGAGTAGAACGTCACGAATTCCTTGCCGGCATCATCTGAGGGAACGGCAAGAGCCTCCCGGACTGTGATGGTCAGGATGTTCTGCTCGCCAGGGGCCGCCTCCAAGACGCAGAACGGAACACCTTTCATGAAACTCTTCCCGCTCTGCGGCGTTTCCGTTGCCTTCCTCAGCTCGCCGAGGCCCCTATCCGGCTCCGACTGATCGCTCGTTAGCAAAACGCCCTTGCCCGCAATGGCCTCAAGCGCCGAAGCAGCAGCAGGTTCGGCGGCAAATCCTCCGCAGACCTCCGACGCTACTTGCCCTTTCTCTGCGACATCATCACCAGTAGAGCAGGCTGTCACCGACAGCGAGAGGAGGACCAGAGCCGCCCACACCCTTCGTGCACGGTTCGCCATCATGTGACCTTTCCGTCTTTTTCCTCATCGTAGGGATCAGGCAAGGAGTCGTCTCTGACATGCCCACGACTATCCTTCACATACTTGGTCAGTTCCTCCTCAAGATAATTCCTGTCATCCTTGCTCCAACCGGGAGCCCGCGCATAGGCTTGGCCTGGAATCAGCGCGTTCGCCTTACCGTCTGCCAGCGCCTTTTCCTTGAGGGAATCCGACTTTTCCTTGAGCATCTCGTCTTCCGAGTACTTCTCGGCAATGTCGTCAGCTTCCATTCCGATCAGCGTCGTAACAGCACCTCCGACGGTCTCTGCGGCCAATGGAACCAGGACACCGCCTGCACCACCAGTAAGGACGGCAATCCCGCCTGCTGCTGCCGCTCCGACTCCAAATTTGACCCACTCCGTCGTCCCTTCGACGGCTTTCTTATGCTCCTCGGAGTCGATTTGATACTGTTGATCGATCTGCCCCATTCGCGACTCATCGAAAAGACCGTGTGCTTCCGCGCCGACACGCATCGAAGTCTTGACATCGGTGATATCCAGTTCGCGCGCAACTCCAGAACCCGGCTTGGGCCCCACCTCGTCGAGGACGCTCGTGGTGTACACCGACTGAGCAGCCGACAACTGCGCATGGCCAGTTTCACTCTGCGCAACCGTGCCCAGGAAACTGACAGCATCTCCCCTATTGAAAAGCAGGGTTTCCTCAAACTCCTCGCCGAACCGAGGTTCACCCTTCTCGTTGGGTCTCGCCCCGAATGGTGAATCCGGCATCTCCCGAGTCGACGTCTCGTTCTCCTGCTCCAGAGAACGGTTGAATTCGTCTATGTAGGACGCGCTCATCTTGCCGAGGCTGTCGTCAATTCCCGGCTGCTGATGCATGTACTTGGGGTCGCTGCCGTACCGCTCGACGACCTTCTGCATAACCTCGGCGTTCTCCTTGGTCCGTACGTCCTTGAGACCTTCGGGATCAGCGTCGTACGGGTGACCGGTGGTCGCGGACTCCAGAGCGTGCCCCAGGGCGTTGTAGCCCGGCTCCTTGGACAGGTCACCCTTGTCGTTCAGCTCGTCAGGCCACTGGCGGTCCTTGGAGAAGTACTCGAACGGATCGAGCTTCTTGTTGTCCTTGCCGTTCTCCGGCGTGAGGTCAAGGTCACTGTTGAAAAAGTCAGTCGATGCCTTCGGGTTGTGCCCGAGCGCTTCCATGAAGCCGATCATCGGATCCTTGCCGACATCGCCGCCCTGCCAGTTCAGGTGACTCGGAGTACCACTCAGTTGCTGCCAGACCCGGTCGGCTGGCAGCCTTCCGTCATGCGTCATCTTCCGCTCGGCGATAACAAGTCCATTGCCGTAGTCCTTCAGGAACTTATCGTCGTAGTCACCGACGCGCATGAGGTTACTCATGACCTGGAAGCCGTACGGGCTGGTGCCGCGCGTCTGGATCGGCTCGCTGCCAGCCCTGATGACATCGGCCTTCCACTGTTCCATTTCAGGGCTCGCAGAATGGGTCGCGGTGGCGAGCGTCATACTCCAGTTCGTCTGGAGTTCCTTGAGCTTGTCACGGTGGTCGATACCGAGCCGAGAGCCGTCGCTGGGGTCGCCCATGTCGGCCCAGTACTCCATGCTCCCCTTCGGCCCGACCTCCAGGGCGAACTTCTCAGCGAAGTAGGGGTCCTTCCGATTGGCCTTGAAAAGGACGTTGAGCTTGTCGATCTCCTCCGGTGTGGCGTCGTCGCCTTTCTTGTACAGCTCGTAAGCGGCGTGCGCGTCCTCGGCGTCCTGGACCTTCGAGGCAGCCTTGAGGGAGTCGTACCTCGTGTCAGAGAAATTGTTCTTGTCCTTGCCGACCAGTCCGTGCAGAGCGCGTGAAGCCACGTCGTCGGCGTCGTTCGCCCGGTCGATCGCAGCCTTGACCGCCGACCGCATCGCCTCGAAGTCGGCGGGCTGAGGCTTGGGGCCGTCGTAGTCCTTGGAGCGGCTATCAGGCCGGATGAGGTAGCTGACGACACCTTCCTGGTCAATGCGCATGCCCTTGCCAGGCGCCTGCTCGACCAGCCTCTCCAGCTCGGTCTTCGCCGCCTGGAACTCGCTCTGCGCATCCCGCAGGATGTTGCGGATGCTGGTCGCCTCGGTCAGGGCGTCACCGAACTCCTTGGCGGTCTTACGGACGAACGCCTGCGTGATCCCGGCGTTCTCGCCCCTCCAGTCAGCCTTGTTCGCCTTGGCCTGGAGACCCGTCTCCGCCTTCTCCTTGGCCTTCTCCAGCTTGGACACCGTCTCGGACCAGACCGTGACCGCCTCCTTGAGACTGCCGAGCCGGGCGTGGAGGACTTGGTCGAACTTCAGCATCTGCTTCCCTCGTCGGCCGTCGCGATCACGTCGTCACCAGCTCCGGATCAGTTGAAGTGCTTGTCGATCGTGGATATGGAGAAGTTCGTCACCAGCACTTCCTCATGGTTCACATGGCTGATGACCGTGTCCTCAAGGTGGTTGTGAATGTGCGCGCAAGCGCTGAGGAGCGTCTCGGCCTGATCACGCCAGGTATCCCACATGGTCCACATGGCCGATCCGGTGAGGAATCCGTCGCCGTCGAGAATCTTGGACGCCGTGCCAGTCTGGGCACCCGCGTGGAAGGCGTCCCGTTCGAACCAGTGGAAGAGTTCCTGAGCCTCGTTGCCGATGGCCTTGAGCTCGGCGGACGTCACCTTGTAATCACTGGCGCCTCCGCCCGAACCGGCTTCCGGGGGGAGGCTATTGAGTCTCATCTCCGTCGCCTCGCTACGGATCTGGCTCCACTCGTCGTCAAACGACATTTTCTTCCCTGGGTGAGTTAGGAATGGCAGACGACGGGGGCGGGCTCAACCTCGCCGGGAACGGAGCACCGGGACGGCCACGGCAACGCCGATCAACACAGCCGCCCCGATCCCGAGCCTGATCCACAACCCCGCACCACCATCGCCACCCTCAGACGCCTGAGGAACAGCACCCGGAGCAGAGGAAGCAGACCCCTCCGACGACGGAACACCACCCTGCGACGGCTGCACCGAAGGCGACGAAGACTCAGGCTCGGCAAGGTCATCAATCGGCCGAACATCAGCCGGCCCCGGATCACCCGGAGTCTTCAACGCACGAAGCGGCCGAATGACCCCATAGCCGATGTAGCTGCTGCGCTCCTCCCCCTTTGCAGGCTTAGCCACAGTGTTGAGCAGGACCTTCAAAACCTGATTGTTGGTCCACTCAGGATGCTTCGACCACACCAACGCAGCCGCAGCCGACGCAAGCGCAGTGGCATCACTCGTACCGGTGCCCGTGCAGATGCCGGTGCCGATGCCACAGGCAGCAACCACGTCCTTGCCAGGAGCGGCTAGATCGACTTGGGGACCGTACTGGGACATCGGGATGCGCGTAGCCGTCTTGTCAACAGCTGCCACACCAACGACACCAGGGGTCGCCGCGGGATACATGAGGTGATTTCCCTTTTCAGCACTGTTACCCGCACCGGCAAAAACCAAGGCCCCCTTATTCAAGGCATACTTCACGGCGTCAGTGAGCTGTGAAGATCCTTCCGGTACAGCCTGCGAGATGTTGAGGACCTTGGCACCGGAGTCAACGGCAAAGCGGATGGCCTCGGGCACGACCCTGTTGAACTGTCGATTGGCTGCCGCCTGGCTCTTATTACCGCCGCCCGACCCCGGCACACGCACGGAGAGGATCTTGGCTCCCGGAGCAAGCCCGAAAGCCCCGTTACCGCCGTTTGCCTCGCCCGTTCCGGCAATAAGACCAGCCATGCCCGTACCGTGACCGGTGTAATCCGTGAACTCGTCGCCCTCTTCTTCCGAGGCGTAGTCCTTTCCTTGGAGGACCTGCCCCTTCAGGTCCGGATTCCCTCGGTCTACACCGCTGTCGATCACTGCGACGGTGACGCCCTTACCGGTGCTGAGCGCCCAGATCTCCTCGGCCCCCATGGCATCGAGATGCCACTGCTGGGCCCTGGTTCCCTCCGCCTGGGCGGGGACGGAAGCGATGCCCACCAGCAGCATCCCCAAGGCAGCCGAAGCAACGACCCGGACACGACTCCGACGAACACTGCTGGTACGCATCTGCTTCCTCGCACTGATCAATCGACTACGGGCGGTGCCACATGACGCCTGCCCTGCTGCCAGGTCTCCTCGTCCTCGACCAAATAGTCAGGACGCTCCCCACTCCGCTCCTCACGCCGTTCCTCAGACTTCGCGGACCCCCCACGCACCAGACCGGAACCACCGGGCGTAAACCCTCGCCCGGCACCACCAACGGCACCACCGGCACGCTGCGCCCTACCTCCTGCGACACCACCGGTCTCACCGGCAAGTCGGCGCCCACCACTGATGCCGCTCTGTCCGGACCCACCACCGATGCCGTGTCCGCCGCCCATGCCGTGGCCCCCGCCCATCGGGCCGCGCCCCATCGCCGCACGGTTCTGACCGCCCGGCTCCGCACCGATGACGGTGCTGCGCGGAATGCCGGTTGCCGGTCGACCCGTAGTGCTGGGAACCGCACGACCACCAGTAATGCCTTCCCTGGGCAAGGTGGTTCCCGCACGAACGCCACCGGCGGCCGAGCCCCGGGGAGTCCCCGTACCTCCGGCGACGGGCGGGGTGGTACCGAGGGCTCCCGGGCTGCCCTTCGTCGTGATCGGAGCAACTCCCGGAGTCGTCAGGAACGGAGGCGTACCCCCCTCCGGCCTGCCCGGCATGGGCGAGCCGCCGGACGGCTGCGTCGCCGGACCGGTCGTGGTCGGCTGCGGCAGCGTTCCGACACTGTCGATGCCAAGATCCACAGGAACCTCGGGCCTCACTGCGGGGCGGGGGACCTGCGTAGCTCCGGTCGGGTCGCCCGCGGGCAGCACCGTGGCCGAGCCGGGCACGGCTCGGGTACCAGGCTGGGTGTGTGCACCCTGCGCTCCTGAGCTCGTCTCCGTGCTTGTGGAGTGCCGTTCGCCCTGGGTTGTGCCGCTACTAGAACGGGAACCGACTTCGCCCTCGGCCTCCGGCACGAAAGCCCCCGGTGGCGGCGGGAACGTCGGCGGCACCATGTCCGTCATGCGGCGGCCGGACCAGTAGTACGTACTGGAGAGCTTCCGCATCTCGTCCGCGGCGGCCTGCTGGTTCTCCCTCTCCTTGGCCTCGATGGCCTGGAGCTCCTCGCTGGGGGACAAGGAGTTCCGCGCGTTGCGCGCGATGGTCGCCGAGTCGGGGTCGTTGTGGTACTTCTGCGCCGCCTCCAGGCTCGCCTTGGCCGCCTCGTGGGAGGTGTAGCGCGGAATGGCGCTCTTGGCGGAGGCGAGCGCCTGGGAGGCGTCGGCCATCTGCTGGGAGGCGTCGGCGCTGTACTTGCTGAGCGAGTACGTCGAGCTCACGACGTTCGCGGCCCATTCCGTGAACGCCTTCTCCGCCTCGCCCTGCCAATCGACGCGTCCCGTACGGTTCTTGAGCTGGCCGGCGATGCGCTCCAACTCCTCGGCCGCCGCCTTCAAACGGTCGCCGGCGTTCCTGATCGGGTACGTCTCGGCCTCGTCCAGCCACTCCAGCATCTTCTGGTGGGACATGGAGTGGAAGTCGGTCCCGCCACCCCTGCCGCCCTCTGCAGGCCTCATCTTCGCCTCTTCCCCGTGTCCCCGTCGTCCCGTCAGCGCCGCCTTACTTGAAGGTGGGCCCGTCCTCGGTGCTCTGGCTGCTCGTGTCTTCCCGGACGAGGCCCGCTTCCCGGTCGGCCCTCGTCTTGGCGTCCTCGGTCCGCTGGTGAATGTTGATCATCTTGCGCTTGGTGTCCTCGTCCAGTTGCTCGAAGCCGTCCTTGGAGCCGACGACCGCGATGCCGAGGCCCTCCAGGCAGTCCTGCAACAGGCTGGAGAGGTCGGTCAGTTGCTTGAGGACGGTGTTGTACGAGTCGTGCAGGCCGGTCGCTTCGATCCAGGCCGCACCGCCACCGCCGAGCTGACTGCGCGTCACCGGGTCCGACTTCATCTTGCCGTGGTCGGCCTCGGACGAAGTGAGCATCTCGATCAGCCCGTCGATGCTCGTCTTGAACTCCGCCATGGACTCGGAGTTGTAGCGAACGGCTTCCTTGCTCATGGCCCGCATGCCGAACGAGCCTCCCCCGTCCATGTAGGCTTCCACGCTCGTGTCCCTCCCCCGGTGAACCACCGTGCCGCGTGCGGCACGGTTCTAGAAGTCCACTGTAGTCAGGAGCGACGACAGTCCGCACCTCTGGATTGCACAAGCAACGGACATCACATGGTTACGAATTGGGTGCGGCAACGGCCGCCTGGGGGCGGATCGGGAGGCGGTTGACGGGGCGTCCTGTCGCCGCGCGTACTGCTGAAGCCACTGCGGCGGGTGAGGTGACGACGGGGACGGCGCTCGCCGCCTTGGCGCCGAAGGGGGCCACCACATCGCGTTCCTCGACGAGTTTCACGATGCGAATGTCCGGGGCGTCCAGGGATGTCGGAAGTGCATAGCCCGTCAGGTCGGGGTGCCGGATCAGACCACGGGCCGTGCGGAGGTTCTCCGTGAGGGCCGCGCCGACCCCTTGGGTGACACCGGCCTCGATGCGGGCGGCGAGTTGGGCGGGGTTGAGGACACGACCGACGTCCTGGGCGACGGCCATCTCCACGACGCGCACGGCGCCGAGTTCGATGTCGACGTCCACGACCGCACGGATCGCGCAGAACGCCAGGCCGACGAAGGCGTCGCCCTGCCCCGATTCGTCGAGGGGCTCGGTGGGGTGGGGGCGGCACTGGGCGGTGGCCCAGAGCTCCTTGCCGTCCATCGCCTCCATCACGGTCGTGGACAGGACCCCGTCGTACGAGGTGATCTTGCCGTCGGTGATCTGGAGCAGTTCGGTCGACATGCCGAACTTGTGGGCCAGCGGCTGGAGGAGCTGGGTGCGGACCATCTTCGCGGCCCGTTCCACCGCCCCGCCCGAGACCCAGGTGTGCCGACCGTGGGCCGCCGGGCCCGCCGGCGGCTGGTCGGTGTCGACGGGGGCCACGTGGACCTCGTCGATGCCGAGGGTCTCCTGGACGATCTGCCGGGCGAGCGTCGAGAAGCCCGAACCGGTGTCCACGGCCGAGCAGATGACCGTCGCCACCCCGTCCATGACCCGCACGGTCGCCGTCGAGACCTCGTCGGTGCCCTCCGCGCCCAGCATGTGCACCATGCCGAGCGCATAGCCCACGCCACGGCGCACCGCGCCCGGCTCGCCCGCGCCTTCGGGGCCGCCGGGCAGCAGCCAATCGTCCTCGGGGCTGTCCTTGGGAAGGGCGGGGAGCGGGAAGTCCCTCACCGCAGAGAGCAGTTCGGCCACCGGGGCCGGGCAGGTGACGGTCTGTCCGGTGGGCAGGATGTCACCGGTCGCCATGACGTTCCGCATGCGCAACTCGGTCGGGTCCACGCCCAGTTTGGCGGCCAGCTTGTCCATCTGGGCCTCATAGGCGGCGCACACCTGCATCGCGCCCTCGCCCCGGACGTGGCCGGACGGGGGGTTGTTGGTGCGGACGGCCCAGCCCTCGACGAAGGCGTGCGGGACGACGTACGGGCCGCAGGCGAAGGCCACGGCCGCGGCGAGGGACTCGGACGAGGAGTCCGCGTAGGCGCCCGCGTCGAGCAGGATCTGCGCCTCCACCTTGACCAAGCGCCCTTCGGTGTCCGCGTGGTGGCGGTACCTCAGCAGGGTGGGGTGGCGGTGGGCGTGGCCGAGGAAGGACTCCTCGCGCGTAGCGGTGAGCTTGACCGGGCAGCCGGTGCGCAGGGCGAGCAGGCCAAGCGGGATCTGGAAGCCGGGGTCCTCTCGGTCGCCGGTGGCCCCGGGAACACCGGTGACGACCAGCTTGACCTGCTCGGGCGCCAGGCCGAAGCAGGCGGCGGCCAGGTCGCGGTCGGTGTGCGGGTCGGTCGACGCGGTGTAGATCTCCACCCCGCCGTCCGGGCGCGGCACGGCGAGGCCGGCCTCGGCGCCGATGGGCGCCGGGTCCTGGCGTCCGATCCGGTACAGGCCCTCGACGATGACCTCGCCGGTCGCCTCGGGGTCGCCGAAGTGCAGCGGGATGTGCCGGATCAGGTTTCCGTCGGGGTGCAGCGCCTCGGCTTCGAAGGCCTTCTCCGGGTCCGTCACCGGTTCGAGCAGTTCGTACTCGACGGCGATCGCCGCGGCGGCGAGCCGGGCGGTGTCCGGGTGGTCCGCCGCGACGGCGGCGAGGGCCTCTCCGTGGTGCCGGACCAGGTCCGCGGCGAAGACGGGGCGGTCGGCGACCCGGCGGCCGTACGTCGCTGCGCCCGGCACGTCGGCGGCCGTGACCACGGTCCGTACGCCGGGCATGGCTGCGGCGGCCGTGGTGTCGATCGACACGATCCGGGCGTGCGGGTGCGGGGAGCGCAGGATCGCGGCCCAGAGAAGCCCTTCGGCCCACAGGTCGGAGGCGTACGGGAAGGTTCCCTCGGCCTTCGCCCGCGCCGTGGCTTGCGGGAGCGAGGTGCCGAGGCCGTGGGCGGCCGGTTCCTGGCCGGGGACTCCGGGAGCGGCGTCCGACGTCGTGGGAGCCGCGGTGGTCGCGTCGCTGCTCACGCCATGCCTCCGTCGTGCGGGTGGGGGATCTGCTGCGGGACACGGGGCGCGTCGGCGTTCTCGGGCGCGGTGGCCGTGGCGGTGGCCTCGCGTTCGGCGACGACGTCCCGGACGGCTTGGAGCACGCCCCGGTAGCCCGAACAACGGCAGAGGTTGCCGGCGAGGGCCTGGCGGGCCTCCAGTTCCGTGGGGGCGTGGTTGCCCTCCAGGAGGTCGTGCACGGTCATGCACATGCCGGGGATGCAGAAGCCGCACTGGACGGTGCCGCACCGGGCCATCGCACGCTGTACGTCGGAGGGCTCGCCGTCGGTCGCGAGGCCCTCGACCGTCCGCACCTCGCTCCCGGCGGTGGTCGCCGCCGGCACCAGGCAGGACGCGACGAGCCGGCCGTCGACCTGCACGGTGCAGGCCCCGCACTCCCCCTGCGAGCAGCCGTCCTTGGCCCCGGCCAGGCCGAGGCGCTCGCGCAGGACGTAGAGCAGCGATTCGCCGATCCAGGAACCGGTGACGGGCCGGTCGGCCCCGTTGACCCGCAGCGTGTACGAGACGTGCGGGTGTTCGTCGCTGTCGGTGGAGGCGTCGCCCGCCGCGGCGGGCTCGGGAACCACCGCGTCGGATGTCCCCGGGGCCTCCACCACGACCGGGGCGTCCGGAAGGTCGGGAACGGCCGGGGGGGCCGGAAGAACCAGAGCCTCGGAGACGACAGGGGCGTCGGAGGCAACAGGGGCGTCCGGGGTGGCCGGGGGCTCCTCGTCGGCCGCCAGCTCCGGTACGGCCCGGTCCATGGGCTCGGGCTCCGGCTGCTCCTCCGTGTTCGGCTCCACGGGCCCGAAGTCCGGGGAGGCCTCCGGGGCTTCCGGCGCCCCGGAGGGCTCCAGGAGCTCGGGCGCCTCGGGAGCCTCTGCCGCCTCAGGAACCTCGGGCGCCTTCGCGGCGGGCTCCTCCGGGAGGGCCCAGGGCGCGGGAGCACCGCCCGGCAGGGTTGCGCCGGCTCCGGCGTGGGCCGGGGGCTCCTCCGGTGCGGCCGGAATCTGCCACTGGCCGGTGGCGCCGGGGTCGGCTGCGGGCGCCGCCGCCTCCTCGAAGCGCCACTCGGCCGTCGCGTTCGGGTCGTGCTCGACGTGCTCGACGTGCTCGACGTGCTCGACGTGCTCGACCGCCTGCTCGACGTATGCGGGCGGCTGGAAGTGCTCCGTCTCCGGGTGGGCGCCCTCCGGGAACGAGCCGTCCGGGTAGGCACCGTCCCGGAACGAACCCTCCGCATACGAACCGTCCGCGTACGAACCGTCCGCGTACGAACCGCCCGCGTACGAACCGTCGTGGGCCGAACCGACCGGGTGGGAACCGCCCGGGTACGCCCCGCTCTGATCGCCGTACGGGCTCCCCTCGTAGTACGGCGTCTGCTGCGCCTCCGTCGGGGTGTGCACCGTCCAGCTGCCCGTTGCCGCCGGGGCGGGAGGCGGGTTCAGGGGCTGGAGCGGGGTGATCATCGGCGGTACGTAGCCGTGGCCCGGTGCCTCCAGCGGGACGCCGTCCAGCATGAAGTCGGGCGGCAACTGGACGAAGGCCGTCGCATCGCCGTCGTACCCCTCGCTCTGGGGGATCGGCTCCCAGCCGCCGGGGTTCTGCTGCTGATCGTTGTTGCTCACGAGAGTGCCCTCCCCAATGCCCGTCGGGCGAGTGCGGCGACCGTGCGCCGCAGGTGCAGTACGGCCGGGGGCAACGGTGCGTCGCCCTGCGGGTCCGGGATGCAGGCGGCGGCGACGTACTCGCCGAACGCCGCGAGCGCTTCCGGTGCGAGCCCCCGGTCGTTGTCCCAGTCCACCAGCGAGGCGATCCAGCGCTCCGCCTCAAGGGGGCGCAGCGGCATGGGCGCGACGGCGCCGACCGCGCAGCGCACGCCCCGGCGGGCCGGGTCGAGGACCACGGCGACGGAGGCGGTGGCGCGGGCCGGGCCGGTGCGGCCGGTGGCCTTCAGGAAGACCTGGGGGGCGTGGAGCAGGGGCACCCGGACGAAGCCGACGAGCTCACCGGGGGCCAGGAGGTCGCGGCCCGCGAGGAGGTGGGACACGGGGATCTCGCGGCTGCCGAGCGGCCCGAAGACGACGAGGTCGGCTTCCAGGGCGGCGAGGACGGGCAGCGAGTCGCCGGTGGGGGCGGCGGTGACGACGTTGCCGCCGAGGGTCCCGGCGTTGCGGACCTGGGGCGGTCCGGCGGCACGGGCGGCGGCGGCGAGGGCCGGGATGAGGGCGGCGAAGTCGGGGCGGCCCATCCTGGAGTGGGTGAGGCCCGCGCCGAGGAGGGCGTGTCCGTCCTGGTACTGCCAGCCGCGGATCTCGTTGATGCGGCCCAGGCCGACGAGTCCGGCGGGGCGGAGCTGGCCCTTGTTGACGGCGGCCATGAGGTCGGTGCCACCGGCGACGGGTACGGCGGCGGGCATGGCCGTGAGCGCCGCCACGGCCTCGTCGAGCGAGGCGGGCAGCGTCACGGACTGCGCCGTCTGTGGTGCGTGCGTGGTCAACCCGCTGCCCCTTCCCGGTGTCCCGGTGGTCCCCGACTGTGCCCGGTGGTCGCGCCTGCGTGTGGGCGTACCGTACGTGCTCACACTCCGGACGTGGCAACTCTGGCACATCTTCCGAGGAGTCCGGTGCGAGGGTCCGTGAAGGACCGCTCGGTCCCGGACGTCCCGGGGGTGACGGTAACTCCCCTTTCGACGCTCTTGGGTGAACCGGGGACGTCGGGTCCCTCACACGTTCGGGGGCGCTCCCTCCAGGGGCCTGCCGAGGACCCCGGGGCGCCGTTGCCAGGGCCGGGGGCCGGTGGGCGGCCGGTAGTCGACTCCGAGGGCGTCCAGGCGCCGGTAGTGGGCGCGCATGCGGCGCTCGAAGTCGGCGTGGTCGCGCGCCTCGGGCGCGGGGAGCGCGGACCAGGCGACCTCGGCGAAGGCGGCGAGGCGCGGGAAGACCTGGTAGTCGACGCGGGAGCGGTTCTCCATCACCTCGGTCCAGACGTTGGCCTGGGTGCCCAGGACGTGGGCGGCGGCCTCCGGCGCGAGGCCGGGCGGAACGGGTTCGAAGCGGTAGACGTCCTCCAGGGTGCGGACGTAGCCGATCGGAACCGGCTCGTCCTCGCCCGGCGCCTGGCGGTGGTCGAGGTAGACGTGCTGCTCGGGGCACATGACGACGTCGTGGCCGGCCTCGGCCGCGGCGATGCCGCCCGCGTATCCGCGCCAGGAGGACACGGCGGCGCCCTCGGCGAGGCCGCCCTCCAGGATCTCGTCCCACCCGATGAGGCGGCGGCCCCGGGCGGCGAGCCAGCGGTCGAAGTGGCGGATGAACCAGGACTGGAGCTCGTCCTCGTCGGCGAGTCCCAGCTCGTGGATGCGAGCCTGGGCGGCCGGGGACGCCTCCCACTGGTCCTTGGGGCACTCGTCGCCGCCGACGTGGACGAAGGGGGACGGGAAGAGGTCGAGGACTTCCTCGAAGACGCCCTCGTAGAAGCGGAGGACGGCTTCGGTCGGGGCGAGGACGTTCGGGTTGACCCCCCAGGTGTCCCAGACGGTGAGCGCCGCGGTGTCGACGACGTCGGCGTTGCCGAGTTCGGGGTAGGCGGCGATGGCCGCCTGCGCGTGGCCGGGGAGGTCGATCTCGGGGACGACGGTGACGTGCCGGTCGGCGGCGTAGGCGACGATCTCGCGGATGTCGTCGTGGGTGTAGAACCCGCCGTGCGGGGTCTCGGTCCAGAGCGGCGAGGCCCGGTGCCCCCACTTGGTGCGGGCCCTTCGGGCGCCCACCCCGGTGAGTCGGGGGTGGCGCTCGATCTCGATGCGCCAGCCCTGGTCGTCGGTGAGGTGGAGGTGGAGGACGTTGAGCTTGTGGGCGGCGAGGAGGTCCAGGTAGCGCAGGACGTCGTCCTTGGGCATGAAGTGCCGGGACACGTCGAGCAGCAGCCCGCGCCAGCCGAAGCGGGGGGCGTCCTCGATCGTCCGGGCCGCCAGGGCCACGGGAGGTCCGTTCCGCGTCGGCGCCTTCCGGAAGGCTTCGGGGCCGAGGAGTTGGCGCAGGGTCTGGGCGCCCCAGAACACCCCAGCGGGACCGCCTCCGGTGATCTCGACGGCCCGGTCGGCGAGGACGTCGAGCCGGTACGCCTCGGGGGCGAGCGTCCCGTCGAGGCGGAGCCGGATGCCGGGGGCGTCGTCCCCGTCGACCGGTGTCCGGAGCGGGAGCGCGAAGGCGGCGCCGAGGGTGGTGCGCAGCCAGCGTTCGGTGGTCTCGGTGCCGGGGGCCGCGCTCAGGGTGGTCCGGTGGTCGAGGGGGAAACCGCCGCGGTGCGGTCCCCCGGTCCGTACGGGCATCGGGATCAGGTCGTGGTCGGGGGTCTCTGAGGTCATCGCGTCGGTCCTTCACCGCTCCGCCGGGGCCCGGGGCCGGGCGGAGCCGTACGAGTGCGGAGAAGACGAACACTCGGATCGTCATCGCGGTCGGCCCGGCAGGCGGGCGGCGGCCCGGGTGGTGCCGCGGGTGGTGCCGCGGGCGGCGGCCCGGATGGCGCTGCGGGCGGGCCGTCCCGTGGCGCTCCCTTCGAAGCAGGTGCGTTGCATCCTGTGCAACGATCGTTTCGCAGGACACAACACGACTGAGGTTAGGTGCGCCCGGGGCGGGACGACAAGGGGTCCCGCCGCCCCGACCGCTCCGCGGTCGACGGAAGCGGGCCGCGCGACGGCCGCGCGGCCGGGAAGCGTTCCGCACCACGCGAAGCGGCCCCCGTCGCGCGCGTACCGGAGTACGCACGACGGGGGCCGCCAAAGGCTCGTCCCGACCGCCGGGGGCCGTGCGGTGCTACTTGTCCTTGCCGCCCTTGTCCTTGTCGCCGCCACCGGCGCCCATGGATTCGTAGATCTCCTTGCACATCGGGCAGACCGGGTACTTCTTGGGGTCGCGCCCCGGTACCCAGACCTTGCCGCACAGCGCCACGACGGGCGTGCCGTCGAGGGCGCTCGCCATGATCTTGTCCTTCTGGACGTAATGGGCGTAGCGCTCGTGGTCGCCGTCACCGTGGGACACCTGCGGCGTCGGCTCAACGAGGGTTCCCGTACCTGCCCCGCGCTCGGGCTCGAGAGTGCTCATGGGACCCAAGGGTACTCACGTCGACCGCGGTGCCGGAGCGGTCACCGCTCCACCGGGGCGGTGCGGCGCCAGCGAGCCGGGATCCGCTTCACCAGCCAACGGTTGGCGGGCTCCTCGACGAAGCGGTAGAGCGCCCACGACATGGCGAGGATGACCAGGCCCATGCCCAACATGCTGAAGAGGGCGGAGTCCTTGTCCGGGATGCGTCCCCACTCGTAGGTGGCGTAGCGGCTGACCGCGTGGTGCAGCAGGTAGAAGCTGTAGGACCAGACACCGAGCAGGATCAGCGGCTTGGCGTTGAGCAGGCCTCGGTGTCCGGCGATCTCGCGCTGCACGAAGGCGATGATGACGAGCGCGGCAATGACGGCGAGCGTCGGGCGCAGCGTGTACTCCAGCTGCGCGTCGTAGGCGTCGGAGAGCCGGGCGCGCAGCTGGAAGTAGCCGTAGACGTAGACGGCGAGCAGCGCCAGCGGCACGAAGGGGCGCAGCGGGACCCGCATGCCGCGGCGGATCAGCAGCGCGACGGTCATGCCGAGCAGGAACTGCGGCAGGTACACGACCGGGTGGCGCATGATCCAGCGGGAGGCCGAGGGGTCGAAGGTCTCGAACGCCCACCAGTTGACCGCCCACATGCCGATGAGCCCGAGGACCGTGAGCGTGACGAGCAGCGGGGTCCGCATCCGCACGACGTAGCGCGCGAGCAAGGGGAACAGGGCGTAGAAGAGGATTTCCACGCTGAGGGTCCACGTCACCGGGTTGCCGGGCAGCGTGGGAGAGGCTCCCGGCAGCCAGTTCTGCACGAGGAAGATCGAGGCGATGAAGGACTTCCACTCCACGGCCACGTGCGCCCGCTCGTAGAACACGTAGTAAGCGAGGACGGCGGCGACCAGGGTCGCCGGCCAGATGCGTGCCACGCGGCGCCAGTAGAAGGCGATCGGGTGCTCGTGGGGCTTGTACACCCAGGTCAGCAGGAAGCCCGAGAGGACGAAGAAGAAGGTGACGCCGTGGGCGCCCATCTCCGAGTACGGGAAGATCGACGGGGCCCGGCCGTAGCCCGTCTTGCCGCCCAACCCCGTGAAGTGGTGAGCGAAGACGGCGAAGGCCGCGAAGAACCTCAGACTCGTCAGGGAGTCCAGACGGGCGGGCAGCGCGGTTCCGACGGATTCGACGGGCACCCAGTTCGAGACCCGGTGGTTCCGGGTGGCGGTTATGACAGGCACGTGGTCATCTCTTGATCGTCTGGGCGCATGGACACGCCACACGGGATCGGGAAAGTCGGATCATCGTACGCATCCCGCCCTCGCCCGAACAGACGTGCACCCCTTTGCCGCCGCGCGAGCCCCCGGTGAACTTCCGGTGAAGCCCCGCCTCCCGCCCGGGCCGTCCCGCCCTCCGGGGTCAGTTCAGGGACGGGTCGTCCGGGTACGTCGCGATCATCGCGAGTTCACCGCGCTGGCGCCGCAGCACCTGTCGCCAGAGCGTCTCGGGGTGCGGCGAGGAGACGTCGCCGGGCTCCGACTCGACCACGTACCAGGCGCCGTCGCCGAGTTCGGACTCCAACTGCCCGGGGCCCCACCCCGCGTACCCGGCGAAGATCCGCAGCGAGCCGAGCGCGGGTCCGAGCAGTTCGGGCGGGGTCTCCAGGTCGACCAGGCCGATCGCGCCGTACACCCGCCGCCAGCCGAGGGGACCCTCGTCACCGGGGATCACGGCGATGCCGAGGGCCGCGTCGAGCGAGACGGGGCCGCCCTGGAAGACGACGCCGGGCTCGCCGGCGAGGGCGGCCCAGGGAGCGAGGATGTCACCGACGGTGACCGGCGTGGGCCGGTTGAGGACGACCCCGAGCGACCCCTCGTCGTCGTGGTCGAGCAGCAGGACGACCGCGCGGTCGAAGTTCGGGTCCGCCAGCGCGGGGGTGGCGACGAGCAGCCGCCCTGTGAGCGAGGACACCTCGGTCATGCGACACATGATCCCGCATCTTCGGCGTTCGCGTGGGTCGTCGGCGACGATCTCGCGGAGCCCGGGGAGCTCCGCAGTTCAGCGGGACGGGAGCGCGGGGCCGAAGGCCTCCGCGAGGACAACCGGACGGTGACACTCCGCAAGGTTGCAGCAGCAGAGGGTGTTGTGCCGAATTCATTACATCTGACAGGTCCCATGAGACACCCGAACGGGGTCTCATGGACCCTTACCCTTTTCCCTGGCCCCCTGTCGGACCCACTTCGGAACGCGAGATTCATGACCGGCACAGACGATGTCCTGCTTGTCCACGGCGGCACCCCGCTGGAGGGCGAGATCCGCGTCCGCGGCGCGAAGAACCTCGTGCCCAAGGCGATGGTCGCCGCCCTGCTCGGCAGCGGCCCCAGCCGGCTGCGCAACGTGCCGGACATCCGTGACGTCCGCGTGGTCCGCGGACTGCTGCAACTGCACGGCGTGACGGTCCGCCCGGGCGAGGAACCCGGCGAACTCGTCCTCGACCCGACGCACGTCGAGTCCGCCAACGTGGCCGACATCGATGCCCACGCCGGTTCGTCGCGCATCCCGATCCTCTTCTGCGGCCCGCTGCTGCACCGCCTCGGCCACGCCTTCATCCCGGGCCTGGGCGGCTGCGACATCGGCGGTCGGCCCATCGACTTCCACTTCGACGTGCTCCGCCAGTTCGGCGCCACCATCGAGAAGCGGGCGGACGGGCAGTACCTGGAGGCGCCGCAGCGCCTTCGCGGTTGCAAGATCCGCCTCCCCTACCCCTCGGTCGGCTCGACCGAGCAGGTGCTGCTCACGGCGGTCCTCGCGGAGGGCGTCACCGAGCTGTCGAACGCGGCCGTGGAGCCCGAGATCGAAGACCTCATCTGCGTCCTGCAGAAGATGGGCGCGATCATCTCCATGGACACCGACCGGACCATCCGGATCACCGGTGTGGACCGCCTCGACGGCTACACCCACCGGGCGCTCCCGGACCGCCTGGAGGCGGCCTCCTGGGCCTCGGCGGCGCTCGCCACCGAGGGCAACATCTACGTGCGCGGCGCCCAGCAGCGTTCGATGATGACCTTCCTCAACACGTACCGGAAGGTCGGCGGCGCCTTCGAGATCGACGACGAGGGCATCCGCTTCTGGCACCCGGGCGGCTCGCTCAACGCGATCGCCCTGGAGACCGACGTGCACCCCGGCTTCCAGACGGACTGGCAGCAGCCGCTGGTCGTGGCGCTGACCCAGGCCGCCGGCCTCTCCATCGTCCACGAGACGGTCTACGAGTCCCGGCTCGGCTTCACCTCGGCGCTGAACCAGATGGGCGCGCACATCCAGCTCTACCGGGAGTGCCTCGGCGGCTCCGACTGCCGCTTCGGCCAGCGGAACTTCCTGCACTCGGCGGTCGTGTCCGGCCCGACCCGGCTCCAGGGCGCCGACCTGGTCATCCCCGACCTGCGCGGCGGCTTCTCCTACCTCATCGCGGCGCTCGCGGCCCAGGGCACCTCACGGGTGCACGGCATCGAGCTGATCAACCGCGGCTACGAGAACTTCATGGAGAAGCTCGTCGAGCTCGGCGCCAAGGTCGAGCTGCCGGGCAGCGCACTGGTCTGAGCCCCTGGCAAGGCACCGCGGGTCCCCAGGGCCCCTGGGTCACCAGGGCTCCTGGGTCAGCCCCTGGGTCACCAGGGCTCCTGGGTCAGCCCCTGGGTCACCAGGGCCCCTGGGTCACCAAGGCCCCCTGGGCCCCCAGGAGCGCGAAACGAAAGGGCGGCCACCCCTGCCGGGGGTGGCCGCCCTTCGTGCGCCTACAGGCCGTCCTACTTGCCCTTGGCGGCTTCCTTGAGCTTCGAGCCCGCGGAGACCTTCACGCTGTAGCCGGCCGGGATGTCGATCGGGTCGCCGGTCTGCGGGTTACGAGCGGTGCGAGCGGCACGGTGGGTGCGCTCGAAGGTCAGGAAGCCGGGGATGGTGACCTTCTCGTCGCCCTTGGCGACGACCTCACCGACGGTCTCGGCGAGAGCGGCCAGCACGGCGTCGGCGTCCTTGCGGGTCACCTCGGCGCGGTCGGCCAGGGCGGCCACCAGCTCACTGCGGTTCATGTTCTTACTCCCGTGTTCTTCTTGCCTGTGAGGCGTGCCACGCGGCGGAAGCCGCGCGACTGGGTACAGCGAAGCCGATGCTGCCAGGGCCCTCGGACAGTCCCCGGACCCGGGTCAAATGGCAGACCCTCGCGCCCAAACACGCATCCTGCCCCCACCAGCGGCGGGAACGCCAATCCGGCACCCCCGCGGGTCACACGAAAAGCGCCAGCGCCCCGCGGTGGTGACGTTCTGTCGACTCCACCAAAACCGGGCGGAGTCGAAAAGCCACCCTAAAGGCGGGTTTACGGCTCCGCGAATCGCGACGCGCCGTCAGCGGCCCTCGGGGACCACACCCGCGCCCGCGGCCTTCGCCGCGCTGCGGACGGCACCGGCGACCGCTCCGGCGACCTTGTCGTTGAAGACCGACGGGATGATGTAGTTCGGGTTCAGCTCGCCCTCGGTGACGACGTCGGCCAGGGCCGAGGCGGCCGCCAGCATCATCTCCGTGTTGACGGTGCGGGACTGGGCGTCGAGCAGACCGCGGAAGACGCCCGGGAAGACCAGCACGTTGTTGATCTGGTTCGGGAAGTCCGAGCGGCCGGTGGCGACGACGGCCGCGGTC
This sequence comes from Streptomyces sp. NPDC058872, assembly GCF_042743065.1. Classification (NCBI taxonomy): domain Bacteria; kingdom Bacillati; phylum Actinomycetota; class Actinomycetes; order Kitasatosporales; family Streptomycetaceae; genus Streptomyces; species Streptomyces sp. NPDC058872. Next base: position 56,851 of record NZ_JBHYMK010000012.1, on the reverse strand, counting down.
TGCCGGGCGGCGGCCGGGTCGACCTCCGGGTCGGGGTTCGCGAGCGCGAACACGATGGCGCCCTCCGCCATGGCGGCGACGTCCTCCGCGCCGAGCAGGTTCGGGGCCGAGACCCCGATGAAGACGTCCGCACCGGCGACGGCCTGCTTGAGGGTGCCGGTGACGCCCTCGGGGTTGGTGTTGTCGGCGATCCAGCGCAGCGGCGAATCGACCGGGGCGTCCACGAGGTCCTCACGGCCCGCGTGCACGACGCCGTGGATGTCGGCGACGACCGCGTGCTTCACTCCCGCCGCGAGGAGCAGCTTCAGGATGGCCGTACCGGCGGCACCGGCACCGGACATGACGACCCGTACGTCGCCGATGCCCTTGCCGACCACGCGCAGCGCGTTGGTGAGGGCCGCCAGGACGACGATGGCGGTGCCGTGCTGGTCGTCGTGGAAGACGGGGATGTCGAGGGCCTCGCGCAGCCGGGCCTCGATCTCGAAGCAGCGGGGCGCCGAGATGTCCTCCAGGTTGATCCCCGCGAAGCCGGGGGCGATCGCCTTGACGATCGCGACGATCTCGTCGGTGTCCTGGGTGTCGAGGCAGATCGGCCAGGCGTCGATGCCGGCGAAGCGCTTGAAGAGGGCCGCCTTGCCCTCCATGACGGGCAGGGCGGCCTTGGGGCCGATGTTGCCGAGGCCGAGGACCGCGGAGCCGTCGGTGACGACCGCGACGGAGTTGCGCTTGATGGTGAGGCGGCGGGCGTCCTCGGGGTTCTCGGCGATCGCCATGCACACCCGGGCGACGCCCGGGGTGTAGATCATGGAGAGGTCGTCACGGTTGCGGATGGGATGCTTCGACGCCATCTCGATCTTGCCGCCGAGGTGCATCAGGAACGTGCGGTCGGAAACCTTGCCGAGGGTGACGCCCTCGATGGCGCGCAACTGCTCGACGATCTCGTCGGCGTGCGCGGTCGAGGTGGCGGCGATGGTGACGTCGATGCGGAGCTTCTCGTGGCCGGAGGCGGTCACGTCGAGGCCGGTGACGGATCCGCCGTGGGACTCCACCGCGGTGGTGAGCTGGGAGACCGCGGTCCCGCTCGCGGGAACCTCCAGCCGGACCGTCATCGAGTACGAGACGCTGGGCGCCGTTGCCATGGCCGAGTTCCTCTGCTTTCCCTGAGCTTCGTTGCTACGCCCCCCGGCTGGTTGCCTGGCGGCGCCCTCCGATGGTCGCACCTACCTGCCGGTAGCAGGTAATGCGGTCTTTTTGTTTTCGGAAAGTAGTTTCCACCATACGAGAAGTCCGGGGGAAACAGAAGAGGCCCCCGTCACCTGAGGTGACAGGGGCCTCAACTTCGTACGTACGTCTAAGTGGCACCGACCCGCCATGCTCGCCTCGCGGCAAGTGGTCCCTCTGAGGGACGAAGGTTGGGCCCGGGGGCTTGGATCGAGCCGGTGCCACGACAAGGCTAACAAACAGCCCCGTCCGGCGATTCCAGCGCCACAGGTTGACCGGAAATCAGCATCCGGGCTGCCCGTGGATCAGTCCCGCAGCAGGTCGGGGACGCCTGCCTCGTCCGGCACGTCCCGGTCGCCGGAGAGCACCGTCAGGGCCTGTGTGGAGCGGGTCAGGGCCACGTAGAGGACCCGCAGTCCGGCCGGGGACTCATCGGCGATCTCCGCGGGCGAGACGACCACCGTGGCGTCGTACTCCAGGCCCTTCGCCTCCAGGGAACCGAGCGCCACCACCCGGTCGCCGAGGCCGGCGAGCCAGTCGGCCGCCTCCCGGCGCCGGTTCATGGCCACGACGACACCGACCGTGCCGTCCACCTCGTTCAGGAGCCGCTCCGCCTCCAAACGTACGGTTCCGGCCAGATCCGCCTGCTCCGCCACCGCCACGAAGCGGGGCTGGACGCCCGTCGAGCGGACGGCGCGCGGCGATTCCTTGCCCGGCATGGCGAGCGCCAGGACCTTCGCGGCCAGCTCGGCGATCTCCGCCGGGTTGCGGTAGTTGACGGTGAGTTCGAAACGGCGCCGCGGCCTGCTGCCGAGCGCCTCGTCGCGGATCTCGGCGGCCTCGTCCGGATCCGACCAGGAGGACTGTGCGGGGTCCCCGACGACCGTCCAGGTGGCGTGCCGGCCGCGCCGGCCGACCATCCGCCACTGCATCGGCGTCAGGTCCTGGGCCTCGTCCACGATGACGTGCGCGTACTCGGTGCGCTCCGCCGCGAGCCGCTCGGCCCGCTCCCGCTGCGTCTCCTCCCGGACCGGCATCAGCTCTTCCAGGCCCGTGAGCTGGTCCAGCGGGTCGTACTCCCGCTTCTTGCGGGGCCGGGCCGGCGTGCCGAGCAGGGTGCTCAGCTCGTCCAGGAGGGCCACGTCGTGGACGGAGGCCTCCCGGCGGCGCAGCGAGCGGGCGAGCTTGCGCACCTCGCCGGGGGTGAGGATGCGGCGGGCCCAACGGCCGAGCCGCCGCTCGTCGGCCATCGCGTCGAGGACCTGGCGGGGGGTCAGCTCGGGCCACCAGGCGTCGAGGAAGGACAGGAAGGAGTCCTCCGTGGACACGTCCTCGTCGAAGGAGGAGCGCAGCTCGGCGGCGAGCTCGGGGTCACTGTGCCGGCCCGCGGCACCGGACTTGGCGTACAGGGCGTCCAGGAGCAGTCGACGGGCGCGCGGCCGGAGCAGGTTGACGGGGGCGGTGCCGCCGAGGACGTTGTGGCGGATCCGGCGGAGCTCGTCCGCCTCCAGTTCGAGGCGCCGCCCGAAGGCGACGACGCGCAGCAGCGTGGGGGTGCCGGCGGGGGCGGCCCCGACCTCCTCGCCCCGCTCGGGCTGGGTCTTGGGGGCGGGGGTCTCCAGGGCGCCGCGGGCCGCCTTGCGGAGCACGTGGAGCATGCGGGAGGAGCCCTTGATCCGGGAGACGGCCGGCTCGTCGTAGGCGGTGGCCTCGACGCCGTCGACCAGCGAGCCGAGGGCACGGATCGCGACCTGCCCCTCCTCGCCGAGGGAGGGCAGGACGCCCTCGGTGTACGAGACGAGGAGCGGGGTCGGGGAGACGATCAGGATGCCGCCCGCGTACCGCCGCCGGTCCTGGTAGAGCAGATAGGCGGCCCGGTGCAGGGCGACCGCCGTCTTCCCGGTCCCCGGACCGCCCTCGACGTAGGCCACGGAGGCCGCGGGCGCGCGGATGACCAGGTCCTGCTCCGCCTGGATGGAGGAGACGATGTCCCGCATGCTGTGGCTGCGGGCCCGGCCGAGGGCGGCCATCAGGGCACCGTCGCCGATGACCGGCAGCTCGTGGCCGTCGAGGGTGGCGCGGAGCTCGGGACGCATCAGGTCGTCCTCGACCCCGAGGACCTTGCGGCCCTTCGAACGGATCACCCGGCGCCGGACGACCCGGCCGGGGTCGACGGGGGTGGAGCGGTAGAAGGGGGCGGCGGCGGGCGCGCGCCAGTCGATGACGAGCGGTGCGTAGTCGGCGTCGAGGACGCCGATCCGGCCGATGTGGAGGGTCTCGCCGATCTCGGCGGTGTTGTCGGGGCGCACGGCGTCCTCGGCGGGCTCGACGGAGGTGTAGGCGCCGTCGGGCCCCTTCTTCCCGTCCTTGCCGTACAGCAGGTCGATCCGGCCGAAGAGGAAGTCCTCGAACTCGTTGTTGAGCCGGTTGAGGTGGATGCCGGCCCGGAAGACCTGGGCGTCGCGCTCGGCGAGCGCGCCGGGCGTGCCGACCTGACCCCGCTGGGCGGCGTCGTTCATCAGGAACTCCGCCTCGTGGATCTTCTCCTCGAGACGGCGGTAGACCTGATCCAGATGTTCCTGTTCGACACCGATCTCACGGTCCATGACCGTGTCGACGGCTTCCTGCGCGGCCACGGAGGCCCCCTTCTCATGTGCACTGGGCAGCCGTCGAGCGTACGCCACGAGGGGGCGTCGTGTCAGGCGTGATCAGCCGTGGGGCGGCGGATCGTCGTGCAGGATCCGCTGGAAGAGGTGGTGGTCGCGCCAGTCGCCGTCGATGTGGAGGTAGCGGGGCGCGGTGCCGATCCGGGTGAAGCCGCTCTTGGCGAGGACCCGTTGGGAGGCGTGGTTGTGGAGCAGGGTCCCGGCCTGGATCCGGTGCAGGCCCAGTCCCTCCCGGGCGCCGTTGCAGACCGTTTCGACGAGTGCGGTGGCGAGGCCGCGGCCGGTGTGGTCCCGGTCCACCCAGTACCCGAGGGAGGCGCTGCGGAAGGCACCGAGGACGATGCCGGAGAGGGTGGCCGCGCCGACGACCTCGTCCCCGTCCACGGCGATCCACTGCGCCGCGCCGTCGGCGAGCCGTTCGACCTGGGCCTCCGCGGTGTAGTACCGCTCGGGCCGGTGGGGTTCCCAGGGCTTCATGTGGGCGCGGTTGCGCACCAGGGCGCGGGCCAGCGCGGGGGCGTCACCGGGTGTGGCGGGGCGGATCCGGGGGCTGTCGGCGAGCATCCCGGTACGGTACCGGGCGCTGCCGTGCGGGGCGGTGCGTCCCGGCGGGCGTCCCGGCGACCGGGGTCAGCCGTCGTACTTGTGGTCGGAGGTCGGGTCCAGCGCCAGGCGGTAGCCCCGCTTCACCACGGTCTGGATGAGCTTGGGCGCGCCGAGGGCACTGCGCAGGCGGGCCATCGCCGTTTCGACGGCGTGTTCGTCGCGTCCCGCGCCGGGGAGCGCACGGAGCAGGTCGGCGCGGGAGACGACCCAGCCGGGACGGCGGGCGAGGAGTCCGAGGAGGGCCATGCCGGCGGGCGGGACGGGGCGCAGCCCGCCGTCGACCAGGACGGCGTGTCCGCGGATCTCGACGCGGTGGCCGGCCACGGGCAGGACCCGGGCGCGGGCGGGCAGTTCCGCGCACAGGAGCTGGACGAGCGGCCCGAGCCGGAACCGCTCGGGCTGGTGGGTGTCGATGCCCTCCGCTTGGAGGGGCAGTGCCGTCACGGGCCCCACGCACACCGCCAGTACGTCGTGCCGGAGCGCGGCGAGGAGCTCGTCCCGCACCCCCCGCTGCTCCGCGCGGGAGAAGACGGAGGCGGCGGCCGGTGCACTGGTGAAGGTGAGCGCGTCGAGCCCGCGGGCGAGGGTGGCGTCGAGGAGCCGGTCGAGCGGGCCGACGTCCTCCGGCGGCATCCAGCGGTAGACGGGGACCCCGACGACCTCGGCGCCGGCTGCGGTGAGGGCCTCGACGAAGCCGGGGAGTGGTTCGCCGTGGAGCTGGAGGGCGATCCGCCTGCCGGTGACGCCTTCGGCGAGGAGACGGTCGAGGACCTCGGCCATGGATTCGGAGGTGGGCGACCAGGACTCGGTGAGTCCGGCGGCCCGTACGGCTCCCTTGACCTTGGGGCCGCGGGCGAGGAGCTCGACGCCCCGGAGGACGCCGAGGAGTTCTTCCCCGTGTCCCCAGCCCTCGGCCGCCTCGACCCAGCCCCGGAAGCCGATCGCCGTGGTGGCGACGACGACGTCCGGGGCGTGGGCGACGAGTTCCTTGGTGGCGGCGAGGAGTTCGGCGTCGTCGGCCAGGGGAACGATCCGCAGGGCGGGGCCGTGGACGACGGCCGCGCCGCGCCGTCGCAGCAGTGCGATCAGCTCGTCGGCGCGGCGTGCCGCGGTGACGCCGACGGTGAAGCCCGCGAGGGGGCCGTGTTCTTGCTCGTCCATGGGGCCCGAGCCTGACGGGGACGCGTGACGGTCTCGGTTCGCCGGTATTTCCTGGTCGTTACGGTCCGCGCCGGGCATCGGGCGTCACACCTGCGCGTATCCGGTGCGGGACGCCGGCTCCGCGAGCGCCCGGGGGGTGTCGGGTGCGGTGACCGGGGTCCGAAGGTATACCGCCCAGGTGACGAGCATGCAGACCGCGTAGAAGGCGAGGAAGGCGAGGAAGGCCGCGGTCCCGGTGCCGGCGGTCTGGAAGGACTGCCGGAAGGCGAGGTTGATGCCGAGCCCGCCGAGCCCGCCGACGGCGCCGATGAGGCCCATGGAGGCTCCGGAGAGGCGCCGTCCGTAGGCCTCGGCGGCCTCGCCGACGAGGCCCTTGCGGTGGCCCTGGGCGAGGAAGATCGCCGGGATCATCTTGTAGGTGGAGCCGTTGCCGAGTCCGGTGAGGACGAAGAGGCCGATGAAACCGGTGAGGAAGACGGGCAGCGACTCGGTCACGGAGGCGTAGACGACCACTGCGGTCGAGGCGGCCATGGCGGCGAAGGTCCACAGGGTGATGCGGGCGCCGCCGTAGCGGTCGGCGAGGGAGCCGCCGAGGGGCCGGATGAGCGAGCCGAGGAGCGGGCCGATGAAGGTGAGCGAGGCGGCCTGCAGGGGTGTGCGGCCGAACTGGGTCTGCAGGACGAGCCCGAAGGCGAAGCTGTAGCCGATGAAGGAGCCGAAGGTGCCGATGTAGAGGAAGGACATGATCCAGGTGTGGCGGGCCTGTACCGCTTCCCTGGCGGCGCCGGTGTCGTTCTTGACGGGGGCGAGGTTGTCCATGAAGAGGGCGGCGCAGACGCCGGCGACGACGACGAGGGGGAGGTAGACGCCGAGCACGATCCTCGGGTGCACGGCGCCGGCGGTGCCGATGACGAGGAGGCCGACGAGTTGGACGACGGCGACGCCGATGTTGCCGCCGCCGGCGTTGAGGCCGAGGGCCCACCCCTTCTTGCGGAGCGGGAAGAAGGCGTTGATGTTGGTCATGGAGGAGGCGAAGTTGCCGCCGCCGACGCCGGTGAGCGCCGCCACCAGGAGGAAGGTGCCGTAGGAGGTGCCGGGTTCCATCACCGCGTAGGCGAAGCCGGTCGGGAGCAGCAGCAACAGGGCGCTGAAGACCGTCCAGTTGCGACCCCCGAAGCGGGCGACGGCGAAGGCGTACGGGATCCGGATCAGCGATCCGACGAAGGTCGCGATGGCGATCAGGAAGAACTTGCCGGCGGGGTCGACCCCGTACTGGGGTCCCATGAAGAGGACCATGACCGACCACAGGCTCCAGACGGAGAAGCCGATGTGCTCGGAGAAGACGGAGAAGAGGAGGTTGCGCTTGGCGATCCGCTCCCCCTCCTCGCGCCAGAAGGTCTCGTCCTCCGGTTCCCAGCGTTCGATCCAGCGGCCACTCATCTCGCACCTCCACGGAGTCGGATCCCTGATGTGCCCGAGGTTAGGAAGGGCTCGTTTCAGGCCGGTGCCGTGAGGTGTCGGGGACGGAACCTTGCTCTCACCCGGAGCGCGCGGGTCCTGTGAGCGCCCCCGGTGCCGGTAGCCCCGGTTCCCCCTCGGGCAGCCAGGTGCCGGGCGGGCGGGTCAGCCAGCCGGACCGGGTGCCGATCTCGGTGGCGGCCCGGCGCAGGGCGTCGAGGCCGGGGTGGCGCAGTCCCTTGCGCCACACCAGGCTCACGGGTGAGAGGGGGACGGGGTCGATGAGTGGCCGGATCACGCAGTCGGGCATGGCCGGGAAGTCGATGACGGCGAGCACCGGGTGGCGGTGCTTGGCCATGATGCGGCGGAACTCCTCGTGGCCGACGGCGAGCGGCGCGGGCGGGGCGATCTCGATTCCGCGGCCGGCGAAGAGGCGGGCGGCGAGGTCCGTCCACTCGGGCGTGCGCTCGTTCCCGGCACCGGCGTAGATCCGTTCCCCGGCGAGGCGGGCGAGCGGGACGGCCGGCAGGCGGGCGAGCGGGTGGTCCTCGGGGAGGACGACGGCCATCGGTTCGTAGCGGACGAACTGGGAGTCGAGCTGTGCCCGGAGTCGGGCGTCGAGTCCTCCGTACCGACCGAAGGAGACGTCGATCCGGCCGGCGAGGATGCTCTGCGCGGCGCCGGTGAGTCCGCTCTCGTAGCGGATCATCAGCTCCTGGTCGGGGACGAGTTCGCGGGCCCGGCGGAGGACCTGTTCCTGGGCGAGGTCGGGGGAGTTGAGGTCGACGAGGAGGGGACGGGGCTCGGCGCGGAAGGCCTCGCGCAGTGCGTCGTGGGCGGTGAGCACCCGACGTGCGTACGGGAGGAGGCGGTCGCCGTCGGGGGTGAGGGAGACCTGCCGGGTGGTCCGGACGAACAGTTCGGTGCCCAGTTCGCGCTCCAGCCGGCGGATGTCGCGGCTGAGGGCCTGTTGGGCGACGTAGAGGCGGGCGGCGGCGCGGGTGAAGTGGAGTTCTTCGGCGACGGCGGTGAAGGCGCGCAGGAGTCGCGGGTCGAGGTCGTGGGGTGAGGACGAGGCGGACATCGAAGCGATTTAACAACACGGGTGCGTGAATGGCCATCGATCAGGTGTTGGACCGGCAGGGGCATGCCAAAAGACCCTTGGACCATGCCTCCACGACCGGACCTCACCCTCACTCCGGCGGGCCCGGCCCTCGCCCCCCGCTACCGCGAGCTGCCCCGCCCGCTCCCCACCCATCCCTACCTCCGCCTCTTCGCCCGCCCCGGCACCCGCGCCTTCACCGTCGGGAACCTGATCGCCCGGCTCCCCATGGGCATGTTCGGCGTCAGCGCGGTGATCATGATCGCGGCGGCGTACGGCTCCTACGCACTGGCCGGTGCGGTCACCGCCACCGGCCTCGCGGTCGGCTCGGTCACCAGCCCGCTGATCGCCCGGCTCGTCGACCGGTACGGCCAGGCCCGGATCGCGGTCCCGGCCGCCGCCTACGCGGTCCTGGGCCACCTGGTCCTGCTGCTCTGCGTCCACGAGCGGGCTCCCGTCTGGGCCCTCTTCGTCACCACCGCCGTCACCGCCACCACCCCGAACACCGGCGGCATGTCCCGGGCCCGCTGGGCGCACCTCCTCCGGAACGACCCGGACCTGCTGCACACCGCCAACTCCTTCGAGCAGGCGGCCGACGAACTCTGCTACATGCTCGGCCCGGTGCTCGCCGCCGTCCTCTGTTCGGCACTCTTCCCGGAGGCCGGCACGCTGGCCGCCGATGCCCTCCTCCTCTGCGGCGTCCTCCTCTTCGCCGCCCAGCGTTCCACCGAACCCCCGGTCGCCCCGCGCTCCTCTGCGGGGTCCCCGCTGCGGGCCCCCGGAATGGCGCCGCTGCTCGCGGTGTTCCTCGCCACCGGGGCGGTCTTCGGCTCGATGGAAGTGGTGACGCTGGCGTACGTGGACGGCCCCGTCGCGGGACCGGTCCTCGCCCTCCAGGCCGCGGGATCCTGTGCGGCCGGCCTGCTGTACGGCCGCGCCCGCCGGGCCGCCCGGCTGCACACCTGCCTCGGTGCGATGGCCGTCCTGATGACGGTGCCGCTGTTCGCCGCCTCGACCGGCTCCCTGCTCGCACTGGCCGTCGGGCTGCTGGTGGCGGGCACCGCGACGGCGCCGACGATGGTGACGGGCATGGGCCTGATCCAGCGGCTCACCCCGGCGGCCCAGCTCAACGAGGGCATGACCCTGGCGGTCACCGCACTCCTGGCGGGCATCGCGGCCGGCTCGGCGGGCGGCGGCTGGGCGGCCGACCACGCTCCCTTCGCCTCCTTCGGCTTCCTGCTCCCGGTGACGGCCGCGGCCTCCGCCCTGGCCCTGTGCGCGGCGACCGGGGCGGGCCGCCGCGCACCGGGGTGATCAGTCCTGCCGCAGCGGCGGCATCGGCACCTGCACCCCGAAGGCGGTCGCACCGGCTCCGGCACCGCCCGCACAGCCGTTGGGCTCCTGGGTGCCGAGGCCGCGGGTGGACGGCTTCTCGGCGGCCCAGAACATGTAGCCGAGCAGCCCCGGGGTGGTCCCGGCGCCGTGGGGTGCCGCGTTCCGCACCCAGTCGCCGGTCTCCTTCTGGAGCGAGTCCGCGAAGTCGGTGCACTCCGGCAGCGGGCTGCGGCCGTACGCGAGGTACAGCCCGGCCGTGAACTTGGCGGGCGCGAGCGGCGCGACCGGCGGCGCGTACTGGGACTTGCCGTCGATGTGCTCCTGCCAGTTCGCGATGTGCGAGCTCGCGGAGGTGGGGCGGGCGGTCACCATGGCGTTGGCGTAGTCGAGCACGGGGTCGTCGGTGCGCAGCCAGTCGGCGGTGGCCTTGCGGTTGAGGGCGATGAGCCAGCGGTCGCCGGCGGCGGTGTCGATGGTGAGCCGTGCGGCCGGCCGCGTGCCGGAGGCGTCGTAGGGGTGGACGGAACGGTAGGCGTCGATGAAGGCCTGGAGCCCGGTGAGGTTCGGACCGGTGTTCTGCTCGTAGTCGATCTCGATGCCGACGCCGAGGTCGGCGGCGACGGCCGCAGCGTTCAGACCGAGCTGGGTGGCGTCCTCCGTGAGGGCCGCGTCCCAGGCGTCGGTGTACGTGATGCCGCCGATGGAGAGCATCACGCGGATCCCCCGCGAGGTGAAGTACTGGACGACCTCGCGGTTCATGCCGACGGGAACGCCGTTCGCGGTGCCGGCGTCGGTGGTGCGGTGCAGCAGCTTGAGCGGCTCGACGAAGCTGAGCACGACCAGGTTGACGGAGGGCCGTCCGTCGCCCCGGTCGACCAACCAGTGGTTCTTGGCGTCGAACTCGGCGATGTCGCGGACGGTGGACCAGGTGCAGTAGTCGTCCCCGCAGTGCCAGGCGCCGTAGACCTGCACGGGAGCGGGTGCGGCGGCACCGGCCGGCAGGGTGGCGGGAACGAGGAGGGCGAGGAGCATGAGCAGGACCGCGAGGGGTCTGTGACGCATACGTACCTCCGGGAATGCCGTGGCGTGGGGGGGCGGCGACCGCAGGGTGTCAGGTCCAGACCAAGCCCACAAGAGGGCATGACAAAGGCCCGGTGTTCGCTCGCGCGACCACCGGGCCCGTGCCCACATGGGATGAGTGGAGATGGCGGGAATCGAACCCGCGTCCAACGGTGCGGAACCAGGGCTTCTCCGTGTGCAGTCTGGTACGAGTTTCTCAGCCCTCCGGATCACCCAGACAAGTCCGGAACGGGCTCAGTCACTGTTTGGTTTCCCTCTTCACCCCGTGACCGGGATCAAGGTTTAGTCCCCTAGATGATGCCAGGATCCGGGTCGGGAACAGCCCCGGGCTGACACTTCGCAAGTCGCTACTTAGGCAGCGAGGGCGAAGGAATCGCGCTTGGTGTTGGCGATTATTGGTTTCGGCGCGTGGTTAACGAGATCATTGCCGCTTCCTCGACACGCTTCCCCTGCTTCGACATCCGCTGTCGAAACCGATCATCCCCATGTTGATTTTTCAAAACGTGCGCCCTCGGAGGGGTGCACGACCCATCGTACGTGACCGACGCGCACGGTCGCCAGCACATTCCCGGCGGCGGGAACGGACTACGCCGCCCGCTGCCGCCGCTTCGCCGCCGCGATCGCCCGCTGGGTCTCGCGCGTGTCCTGCTTCTCCCGCAGGGTCTGGCGCTTGTCGTACTCCTTCTTGCCCCGGGCGAGGGCGATCTCGCACTTCACCCGACCGTTCAGGAAGTACAGCGCGAGGGGCACGATCGTGTGGCCCGTCTCCGAGGACTTCTGCTCCAGCTTGTCGATCTCGGCCCGGTGCAGGAGCAGCTTCCGCTTCCGCTTCGCGTGGTGGTTGGTCCAACTGCCCTGCATGTACTCGGGCACGTGGATGTTGTGCAGCCACGCCTCGTGGCCGTCGATCTGGACGAAGCCGTCGACCAGCGAGGCCCGTCCCATCCTCAGCGACTTCACCTCGGTGCCCATGAGCACCACACCACACTCGTACGTGTCGAGGATGTGGTAGTCGTGGCGCGCCTTCTTGTTCTGTGCGATGAGCTTGCGCTCCGGCCCCTTGTCCTGGGCCTTCTTCTTGGCAGGCTTTCCCTGCACGTTCACGAGTCCCTTTGCCATAGTGCGGTCATTTTCGCACTAGGAGCCCCCTCCGAGGCCACTCAATACCGTCCGGGCCCGCTCCTCGGCCCGCTCGCCGACGGACAGGTCCGGGGTGATGCCGCGTCCGTCGACGGCGTGCCCGGCGGGGGTGCGGTAGTGGCCGACGGTCAACTCGGCGACGGAACCGTCCGGCAGCGCACTCGGCATCTGCACCGAGCCCTTGCCGAAGGTCCGCGAGCCGACCGTGACCGCCCGCCCCCGGTCCTGGAGGGCACCGGTGAGCAACTCGGCCGCGCTCATGGTGCCCCCGTCGACCAGCGCCACCAGCGGCCTGCCGGTGTCGCCACCGCCCTCCGCGTACACGGCCCGCTCCTCGCCCCGCACGTCGTAGGTGGCGACCAGCCCGCCGTCGAGGAAGGCGGAGGCGGCGACGGCCGCCTCCTCGACCAGCCCGCCCGAGTTGCCCCGCAGGTCCAGCAGGACCCCGGCGCCGGCCGGGGCGGCCCGCACCGCTTCGCGCACCCGTGCGCCCGCTCCCTTGGTGAAGGCGGCGACCCGGATCAACACGGCCCCGTCGTCGAGGCGGCGGACGGTGACCGGGTCCGTCGTCAGCCGGGCCCTGCGCAGGGTCTGCGTCCAGGCGGCGCGCCCCCGCTCGACCCGGAGGACGACGGTCGAGCCGGGGACGCCGTCACCGCGCAGCGAGGAGACGACCTCGGAGACGGAGAGGCCGTCGACCGGACGCCCGTCGACGGCGACGAGCGCGTCGCCGGTCCGGATTCCGGCCCGGTCGGCGGGACCGTCGGCGTGCACCCGGGTCACCCGGATCCCGCTCGTTCCGGACCGGCCGGCGGAGAGCCCCACTCCGGTGTAGGAGCCGTCCAGGGCCTGCTCGAACTCGGCGTACTCCTTCTTGTCGTAGACCGCGCCCCAACGGTCGCCGCTGCGGCTGACGAACTCCTCCGCCGCCTTCTTTCCCGACTTGCCGTCGGCCATGGCCGCGGCGGCGGCCCGACTGAGCGCGGCGCTGTCGACGGTGGTGTCGTCCGGCGCAGGAGACGGGGCGGGCCGCTGCGCGGCTTCCGCGGACTCCTGCCGGGGCAGCGAGCCGGTGGCCGCGGCAGTGGCGAGCACTCCCGTGAACACCAACGTGAGAACGGCCCCGCGGACCGTTCCGCGGGGCCGGAAGGAGAAGAGGTCGAGCCCGGCCGGCATGGCGCCCACTCTAGGACAAGGCGATGGCGCCGCACGGGCTTTGACCGCACGACGCCATCGACGAACAGGGGTGTCTTCTCACACCTTCAGGTACTTGCGCAGGGCGATGAAGGCGGCCAGGGCGGGCATGAGCAGCCCGATGACGATCACCAACGGCAACACGGCGAAGACCGAGTCCCAGCCGATGAAGTTGACCAGCTGCATCTTCTCGGCGAGCGCGATGCCGTGGTCGATCAGGAAGTACCGACCCACGAGCAGCAGCACGCAGGCGACGGCACCGCCGAGGAGTCCGGCGAAGGCCGCCTCCATGATGAACGGCATCTGGATGTAGAAGCTGGACGCCCCGACCAGCCGCATGATGCCGGTCTCGCGCCGCCGGCTGAAGGCCGAGACCCGGACGGTGTTGACGATCAGCATCAGCGCGATGATCAGCATCAGGGCCATGACGCCGAGGGCCGCGATGTTCATGCCGTTCATCAGGTCGAAGAGGTTCTGCAGGATGTTCCGCTGGTCCTGCACCGATTCGACGCCGCCACGGCCGGCGAAGGCCGTCGCGACCACCTTGTACTTCTCCGGGTCCTTCAGCTTGACCCGGAACGACTCCTGCATCTGGTCCGGCGTGATGATGGACGCGATGGCGGTGTCGCTGTACTGCTCCTTGTAGTGCTTGAACGCCTCGTCGGCCGACTCGTAGTGCACCGACTCGACGATGTCCATCTTCTTCAGATCGGCCTCGATCTGCTCCTTCTGCTGACCGGTGACCGCGCCCTTGGCGCACTTGGCCGCGGTGGCCGCGTCGGTCTTGTTGCAGAGGAAGATGGAGACGTTGACCTTGTCGTACCAGTAGTCCTTCATCGTGCTGACCTGCTCGCGCATGAGCAGCGCACCGCCGAACAGGGCGAGCGAGAGGGCCACGGAAACGATCACCGCGAAGGTCATCGTGAGATTGCGCCGGAGACCGACGCCGATCTCGGAGAGCACGAACTGAGCGCGCATGGGTCTGCTTTCTTCTCCTAGCTACAGGCTCAGTGCTGGTATCCGTAGACGCCGCGTGCCTGGTCGCGGACGAGGCGGCCCTTTTCGAGCTCGATGACGCGCTTGCGCATCTGGTCGACGATGTTCTGGTCGTGGGTCGCCATGACGACGGTGGTCCCCGTCCTGTTGATGCGGTCGAGCAGCTTCATGATGCCGACGGAGGTCTGTGGGTCGAGGTTGCCGGTGGGCTCGTCGGCGATCAGCAGCATCGGCTGGTTGACGAACGCGCGGGCAATGGCGACGCGCTGCTGCTCACCACCGGAGAGCTCGCCCGGCATCCGGTCCTCCTTGCCGCCCAGACCGACCAGTTCGAGCACCCGCGGCACGGCCTTGCGGATGTCACCGCGCGGCTTGCCGATGACCTCCTGGGCGAAGGCCACGTTCTGGGCGACGGTCTTGTTCGGCAGCAGGCGGAAGTCCTGGAAGACGGTGCCGAGCTGGCGCCGCATGTGCGGCACCTTCCAGTTGGAGAGCCGGGCCAGGTCCTTTCCGAGGACGTGCACCTGGCCTTGACTGGCGCGCTCCTCGCGGAGGAGCAGGCGCAGGAAAGTCGACTTTCCGGAGCCGGAGGAACCGACGAGGAAGACGAACTCCCCCTTCTCGATCTCCAGGGAGACATCCCGGAGAGCGGGGTGGCTCTGCTTCGGATAGGACTTGGAGACGTTGTCGAATCGGATCACGGGTGCACCACGGTCGGCCGGGAGTAGGTGTGCGTGACCTTACGCGACCCGGGATGCACTGCGCAGTCGCGGTCCTGGCTTGCGCGCTTTATCCTTTTCGCCCTTCCGGTCGGAGGGCGGACGACCCGACGGGGCGCGCCGAAACGCAGCGAAGCTGGCACAGTGGTAGGGGGAACGTCCGGATCCCACCGGACGTTGTCCCGTGTGTACCCCGTGCGGGAGGAGGAGAGCGTATGACCTACGACCGACTGGTGTGCGCCAACTGCGCAGCCCCGGTCGCCGAGGGCCGCTGCCCCGTCTGCCGCGCCAACCGGGAGCGACTGACCCCCCAGGGCCTGACCCCCGCGATGCTCCTGACGCTCGCGGTCGCCCTGCTCGCGGCGATCGCCCTGCTCGCCGCGGTCCAAACCGCCTGACCGGAGGGCCCGCAAGGCCCACACGAGCCGGAAGCACACGAAGGGCCGGGGGCGAACCCCCGGCCCTTCGTCATGCTGCCGTCGTCACACCGCTGCGCGACCGCGTCAGGCGGCGGTACGACCGCCGGCGACGAGGCGCGGCAGCATACGGAAGCCGATGCCGCCAGCGATCATGGTCGCGGCGCCGATGACCAGGAACGAGGTCTCGGCCGCACCGGTCTCGGCGAGCTCTTCCTTGGCCTCGCCCTGCTGCACGGGCTGCGAGCCGGCCTGGTCGGTCTTCGTGCCGCCCTCGGTGTCCACGCACTCGGCACCGTCCAGGTCGACGGTGCAGGTGCCGGCGCCACCGTTGGCGGACGAGCCGCCACCGGTGGTGGTCGAGCTGCCACCGGTGGTGGTCGTGGATCCGGTGCTGCTGGAGCCGCTCGTCACCTCACCGGTGGAGGACGAAGAACCCGTGGACGAGGTCTCACCCGTGGAGGAGGTCTCACCCGTGGAGGAGGTCTCACCGGTCGTGGACGTCTCACCCGTGGACGAGGTCTCACCCGTCGAGGACGTCTCACCGGTCGTGGACGTCTCACCGGTCGTGGACGTCTCACCCGTCGAGGACGTCTCACCGGTCGTGGACGTCTCACCGGTCGAAGAGGTCTCACCGGTCGTGGACGTCTCACCCGTCGAGGAGGTCTCACCCGTCGAGGACGTCTCACCGGTCGTGGACGTCTCACCGGTCGAAGAGGTCTCACCGGTCGTGGACGTCTCACCCGTGGACGAGGTCTCACCCGTCGAGGACGTCTCACCGGTCGTGGACGTCTCACCCGTGGACGAGGTCTCACCCGTCGAGGACGTCTCGCCCGTCGAGGACGAGGCGCCACCCGTGGTCTCGCCGTAGGTCGTGTTCCCGGTGTCCTCCCCGCCCGGGGCGTCCTGGATACCGAGGCCCGCGTCCTGGGTCTGGTTCGATTCGGTTCCGAATCCGCCGACGGCCTGTGCGGCACCGGCCGCCGTCAGGGACGCACCGGCGATGATCACGGCACTGGCCGCGACCCGCACCAGGCGGACTCGCGTCTTGTTGGTCATCTGGCTGCTACCCCCAGTAGCTCATCTCGTCATGGGGCAGCGCCCGGGGCTCCGCGCAGCACGGGTGGCGTCACGACTGGACCCGCCCCCGTTCACACGCGTCCCAGCGAAGCGCATGCCAATGGGCCACCCTTCCGAGTTTCCGAAGCACCGTCAAGCCGATTGCGCGCGCAATGTCCGAAAGATCATTTCATGCCCGAGATGCCATGAAGCAACTGTGACGGAAACCCCGAACTAAGGCCCGGACAAGGGAAGTTCCCTTGTCGACAAAGCTCCCCGATCGCCGTCCTTTCGCTTGCGCCAGCGAATAAGCGGGGAGCGGGAAACGGCGTCGGGCCCCACACCCGAACGGTGTGGGGCCCGAACGCACGGAGCCGCGGGTTACCTGTCCTGCTGCTTGCGCCAGCGGATGCCGGCCTCCAGGAAGCCGTCGATCTCGCCGTCCAGCACGGACTGCGGATTGCCGACCTCGAACTCCGTACGGAGGTCCTTGACCATCTGGTACGGGTGCAGCACGTACGAACGCATCTGGTTGCCCCAGGAGCTGCCGCTGTCCTTGAGGGCGTCCATCTTGGCGCGCTCCTCCTGGCGCTGGCGCTCGAGGAGCTTGGCCTGGAGGACGTTCATTGCGCTCGCCTTGTTCTGGATCTGGGAGCGCTCGTTCTGGCAGGAGACCACGATGCCGGTCGGGATGTGCGTGATGCGCACGGCCGAGTCGGTCGTGTTGACGCCCTGACCACCGGGGCCGGAGGCGCGGTACACGTCGACGCGGAGGTCCGACTCCTCGATGTCCACGTGGTCCGAGGACTCGACGACCGGCAGGATCTCGACGCCTGCGAAGGACGTCTGCCGGCGTCCCTGGTTGTCGAAGGGCGAGATGCGGACGAGTCGGTGGGTGCCCTGCTCGACGGAGAGCGTGCCGTAGGCGTACGGGGCCTTCACCACGAAGGTGGTGGACTTGATGCCCGCCTCCTCCGCGTACGAGGTCTCGTAGATCTCCGTCGGGTAGCCGTGGCGCTCCGCCCAGCGCAGGTACATGCGCTGGAGCCGCTCGGCGAAGTCGGAGGCGTCGACGCCTCCGGCCTCGGCCCGGATGTTGACCAGCGCCTCGCGCTCGTCGTACTCGCCCGAGAGGAGGGTGCGGACCTCCATCTCGTCGAGGGCCTTGCGGACGGAGCCCAGCTCCGCCTCGGCCTCGGCGAGGGTGTCCGGGTCGTCCATCTCCTCGGCGAGCTCGAAGAGCACCCCGAGGTCGTCGATCCGGCCGCGCAGGGTCTCCGCCTTGCGGACCTCGGCCTGGAGGTGCGAAAGCTTGCTGGTGATCTTCTGCGCCGCCTCCGGGTCGTCCCACAGGGACGGGGCCGCGGCCTGCTCTTCGAGCACGGCGATGTCGGCCCTCAGCTTCTCGAGGTCCAAAACGGCCTCGATCGACCCCATGGTCGAGGAGAGGGACTTCAGCTCTTCGGATACATCGACGACTGCCACGCGTCCAGCGTAACGGCTCCGGGCTCGGACCCGAACCTACGGCCGGGGCTACGGCTGGGAGGACTGCTTGGAGTCCTGCGGCACGGCGTCGCCGTCGCCGGAGGCCGCGAGGTAGCCACCCGTCCCGAGCGCCCCCGCGACCACCAGCGCCGCGACGGCGAGGGTGATCCTCCTCTTGCGGACCGCACCCGACTTGTGGCGGGCCGAACCGGGGCGGCGGGCACCGGCCGGGCGGGGGGCGCGGGCCGTGCCGAGGGGACCGCCGGAGAGCTCGTCGGGGGCCGGGACCCGCATGGAGGTGTGGGTGTCGCGGTTCGAGTCGGCGGAGGAGCCGGGGACCAGCGGGACGGCGGCACGGCGCGGGCCGGGCTCCCCCGCGTCGGCGCCGGTGGGGTACGCGTCCTCCTCCCGCTGCTCGGAGGTCGGCTCTGCGCCCGGCTCGTCGACGTCCAGCGGGGGGATGCCCTTGAGCAGCGGCAGGACGTCCGCCAGGCGGGCGGCGAGCTCGGAGGCGCGCAAGCGGGAGGCCGGGGCCTTGGCGAGGCACTGCACCAGCAGCTGCCACAGTTCCTCGGGGATGCCGGGCAGCGGAACGACGGTCTCGGTGACGTGGCGGCGCAGGACCGCACCGGGGTGGCCGCCGCCGAAGGGGGTGAAGCCGGCGAGCAGCTCGTACAGGACGGTCGCGAGGGCGTAGATGTCGACGGCGGCGCGCGGCGGAAGTCCCTCGACGATCTCGGGAGCGAGGTAGTCGGGGGTGCCGATGATCCGGGTCGCCTTGGTGCGGCCCGGGGTGTCGATCAGTTTGGCGACGCCGAAGTCGGTGAGGAGGGCGGGGTGGGCGCCACCGGGCCCCAGCGGCCCCTCCATGTCGAGCAGGATGTTCTCGGGCTTGACGTCCCGGTGGACGACGCCGGCGGCGTGCGCGGCGGCGAGCCCCTCGGCGACGTCCTTGGCGATCGCGACGGCGGCCTCGGGGGCGAGCCGCCGCTCCCGGTCGAGCCTGGTCCGCAGGTCGGTGCCGCGGACCAGGTCCATGACGAGGGCGAGGTCGTTGCCGTCCACGACGAGGTCGCGGACCTTGACCACCCGGGGGTGGTCGAGACCGAGCAGGGCGGTCCGCTCCTGGACGAAGCGGCCGACGAGCTCCTGGTCGGAGGCCAGGTCCTCGCGCAGCAGTTTGATGGCGACGGGCCCTTCGGGTCCCTCGCCGAGCCACACCGTTCCGGCGCTGCCCCGCCCGAGGATCTGGTGGGCGGTGTAGCGGCTGCCGATGTTCCGTGCCAAGACTGCTCCCTCAGCGGCTGCGGTTCTCGACAAAACTACGCGTCCACGGCCGCCGGTCGTCACTTCCGAGGGGAAATCACCCCTCGGAAGTCGATAAATCTGCAGCGCTACTGCCCGCTACCGCCGGTAGCACTCCCGGAACCGGTGGCTTCCCAGAGCGAGGAGAAGAAGTCGGTGACCGCCGAGATGCCGTCGCCGATGGCCTCCCAGTACCCCTTGCCCTGGGCGACCCAGTCCTGGAGCGGGGTGAGCTCCCAGATCAGCCAGCCGGCGACCACGAACAGGACGATCGTGAACAAGCAGCCCTTGAGGCAGCCCAGCCCGGGGATCCGCATCGGATTGGCGCTGCGCTGGCGCGGTGGACGCGGCTCGCGGGGCGCCGGGGCCTGCGGCGGCTGCTGGGGCGGCTGGTACTGCTGCTGGGGGGCCGCGTACGCCTGCGGGGCGGGCTGCGGCGGCTGGTACTGCTGCTGGGACCGGGGCGGGCGCTGCGGAGCCGGGCGCTGGGCCGGGCGTTGCGGCGGGTACGGCTGCTGCTGGCCCTGCTGCTGGCCGTACGGGCCGGGCTGCTGGCCCTGCTGCTGGCCGTATCCACCGGGCTGCTGGTCCTGCTGCTGGCCGTACCCGCCGGGCTGCTGCGGCCGGCGCTGCGGCCGGCGACGGAGCGGGTCCTCGCTCGGGTCGAGGTACTGCACCTGGGTCTGCTCGTTGCGGTCGCGGGCCGCGCGCAGCTGGCCCTGCCAGGGGTGCGACTGCTCCGCCGGCGGGTCCTGCGGCACGGGGGGCATGACGGCCGTGGGGTCGGCCGCGCCGGACGCCCCCTGGCCGGTCGCGGGGAGCACCGCGGTCGGGTCGGCCGCACCGGCCGGGCCGCCGGTCGGCATGACGCTGGTCGCGGCGGCGGGGTCGTACTGCGGCGGGGTCCCGGCACCGGATCCGCCCGGCAGCATCTGGGTGGCGTCGGCGGCCCCCGGCGTCTGGGGGACCGGCGCGGGGGCCGGGTCCGGGGCCAGGAGCACGGCGACGCCGTCCGCCGCCTCGATCTGGGCGGGGGTGGCGTGCACGCCGATGCCGGCGGCGACCGCGCGCAGGCCGCGGGCCAGGTTCACGGCGCTCGGCCGCCGGTCCGGGTCCTTGCTGAGGCAGCGCTCTATGACCGTCCACAGCGGACCGGGCACGGTCGAGGGGCGGCGCGGCTCCTCGCTGAGGTGTCGGTGGAGGACCTCCAGGGCGGTGCCGCCCGCGAACGGGGGCCGGCCGGTGACCAGCTCGTAGAGGAGGATGCCCGCGCCGTAGACGTCGACGGCGGAGGTCTGCGGGCGGCCCTCGGCGGACTCGGGCGCCACGTACGCGGGCGTGCCGACGAACTCGTGGGTGCGGGTCAGGCCCGGGGAGTCGGCGAGCCGCGCGATGCCGAAGTCGGTCAGCATCGGGTGCATCTGGCCGCCCTGCTCGGCGAGCAGCACATTGGCCGGCTTGAGGTCGCGGTGGACGACCCCGTCGGCGTGGCTGGCGGCGAGCGCATCGGCGATCTGGGCGGTGAGGAGCGCGGCCGCGACCGGGGTGAGCGGCCCGTTCTCCCGGATGTACCGGTGCAGGTCCGGGCCCTCGACGAGGTCCATCACGAGGGCGAGCACGTCGCCCTCGACGACCAGGTCGCGGGTGCGCACGATGTTCGGGTGGGTGAGCCGCAGGAGCACGGACCGCTCGCGCAGGAAGCGCATCACGATGTCCGCGTCGTTGGCCAGCTCTTCCTTGAGGACCTTGATCGCGACGGTTTCGCCGGGCCGGCCGGGCACGGCGGCTTCGGTCGCCGTCCCGTCCCTGCCCCAGGGCTCCGGCGCGCCCGGGGGCGCCACCGTCCGGGCTCGCCAGACGGTGCCCGTGGCGCCGCGACCGAGCGGCTCCTCGAGCAGGTACTTACTGCCGATAGGCCGCACGTCACGCGCTCCCTGCTGGTCGTGGTCCTGGGGTGGTTCCCGCTCGATGTCCCCGGGGTTGCTGTCCTGTGTATGTGACCCGTCCGGGTGTCCGAACCACTTTAGTGCGGCCGAACGGGTCACCGGTCGGTCGTTCACGGGCCGATTCCGGTGTCGCGCTCGACCCCTCGGCGCCTCGGGGCGAACGGAACTTGTCCGGAAGAAGACGCTCCAAGAGGTGCAGCGGTTGCCACGCACGCTCCGAAGCCATGCCCAACCAGGCGTTTTCCCGTCCACAGTCGACCGTTCAAGATCACTTGTGGCCGACCCGCGGGCGTATTGTCTGCGGCAGGTGCGAGGATGCCTCCAGCACGTCGCACCGAAGGGGTCGGGAGCCCCCGCGCCGTGCCGACCTGTACCGGGCGACGCGTCCGTGCCGGGTGGGGGTGACACGGGCGGTTCCCCTGCCTGGCAGCTCGCGCAGAAGGGACCGCTGACGGCGATGCAGATCCGGTTGACCGTCCTCGCACCGCATGCCGGCCACGGCGCCCGGCGCGCCTGCGACGTGCTCGTCACGGCCCCCGCCGGGACGGCCCTGGCCACCGTGGCCTCGAACCTCGCCGCAGCCGTCACCGGACCCGAGTCCTCCGCCTCGGGCACGCCCGTGCTCCACGCCGGCGGGGAGCGGCTCGACGGCCGGCGCTGCGTGCTCGGCGAGCCCCCGCTCGTGGACGGCGCCGTGCTCGCCCTCCACGACCCCGGACCGGACGACCGGGTCGACGAGACGGCCACTGCCCGGCTGCACGTGGTGGCGGGCCCGGACGCGGGCGGAGTCCACCTGCTGCACGGCGGAGCGATCAAAATCGGCCGTTCCGTCGACGCCGACGTACCGCTCGACGACCCGGACGTCTCCCGCGCCCACTGCACGGTGACCGTCGGCGCGGACGGCCTGGTCACGGTCGTCGATCGCGGCTCGACCAACGGGACGACGGTCGACGGCGCACCCGTCGGCGACCGCCCGGTTCCGCTCCGCCCGGGCGCCCTGCTGCGCCTCGGCGAATCCGCCCTCCGTGTGACCGGCCCCGGCGGCGCCCTCGGCGGCACGGACCGGTCGGCGACGGCCCCGGACGGGGAAGGCCATCTGCGGGTCGTGCCCGGAATCGGGGGGACGGGCGCGACGAACCGCACCGACCGGACCGACCGGGTGCCCCCGTCCGACGGCGCCACCCACGGCGGCGCCCACGGGATCGCGCACGACGGAGGCGACGCGCACGCGCAGGACCGGCCCGGCCGGGCCGACGGCCACGAAGGAGCCGGGTCCCACGACGGCACCCGTCCGACCGAGCGGACCGGGCCGCCCCGCGCACGGGAAGAGGCCCCGGAGACTCCCGTGGCACCCCTGCGCAGCGGCGGCGGCAGGCGCGGACTCGGCGCATGGGCCCGTCGTCTCGCGGGCGGTCGCGAGGACCCCGCGGCGCCCTCCGCCGGCCCTCCCGCCGCCCCGGCCACCCACACCGGCGTCCCCCTCGTGCCGGGCACCCGGCGGGCCGCCCCCGGCTCCGCACCGCGGGCGGACACCTGGCCGGACCCGGCCACCGTCCTGCTCACCGCCCTCGGGCCGGGCCCCCGACTCTGGGAGCGGGGCCAGCAGCACCCCGAGGCACTCGTCGTCCGGCTCGGCACGACGGACCGCGCCGAACTCTCCGGCGTGCCCGTCACCGTCGGGCTGCGCGAGGTCGGCTCCCTCGGCCTGGCCGGTCCGGGCAATCGGCTCACCGGTCTCGCCCGCTCGGTCGTGGCCCAACTCGCCGCCCTGCACTCCCCCGCCGATCTGGAGATCGTGCTCATCAGCGCCGATCGGAACCGCTCCCTGGACGAGCGGCGCCGTGCCTGGGGCTGGCTCGGCTGGCTCCCCCACGTCCGCCCGGCCCACGGCCAGGACTGCCGACTGCTCCTCGCGTACGACCGCGAGCAGGCCCAGGCCCGGACGGCCGAGCTGACCCGGCGGCTCGACGACGGCCCGCTCGGTCCCGGCTGGCCCAGCGCCGACCACGCGGCCATCGCCGAGGCCGCGGCCCGGCACGACGGTCCGACGACGGTGGTGATCGTGGACGGCGATCCCGGTTCGGCCGCACTGCGTGAAACCGTGGCACGGCTCGCGGGCGTGGGCGCGGCAGCCGGCATCCACCTCCTGTGCCTCGCCGAGGCGCCCTCGGCCACCCCCGAGTCGCCCGTGGCCGCCACGTACGAGGCCGCGTGCGCCGCCTCCCTCGCGTTCCGCGAGTGCGGGGCCGCCGCGCTGCTCAGCGGTGACGTGGCAACCGCGATGCGGTTGCTGCGGACGGCGGGCGGACGGCTCGCGGGGCACGGGACGGTCGGCGCGGTCGATGCGGTCTCCGTCGCCTGGGCGGAGCGCTTCGGCCGGGCCCTGGCACCGCTGCGCCCGGAGACGACGGCACCGACCCACGGCCGGACCGCCGCGCTGCCACCGTCGGCGCGCCTGCTCGACGAGCTCGGGCTCGCCCGCGCCACCCCCGCCTCCCTGATGGCCCGCTGGGCCTCGGCCGAGGACGGGACGGCCGTCTTGGGCGCCGGCCCGCACGGTCCGCTGGCGGTGGACCTCACCCAGGAGGGCCCCCACCTGCTGATCGAGGGTCCGGCGGGCAGCGGGCGCACGGAGCTGCTCCGCTCGATCGCCGCCTCCCTCGCGGCGGGCGGGCGGCCCGATCGGCTCGGACTGCTCCTGGTGGACGGCGCGGGCGGCGAGCGCGGTGAGGGCCTCGCCTCCTGTACGGAGCTGCCGCACGTCACCGAGCACCTGGTCGCCTCGGACCCGGTGCGGATGCGGGAGTTCGCCCAGGCGCTCGGCGCGGAGCTGAAGCGCCGGGCGGAGCTCCTGGGCGACGGCCGCTTCGCCGACCGGCGGTCGGTGGTACGCACCACCGACCGGCTGATCGGGCAGCGCACTCCGAGCGCGGCGGAATCGCTCCCGCAGGGCGTTCGGGCGACCGTCCGCGTCCCGGACACCGGCGAGCTCACGGACCGGCCGAGCGGACGCACCCTCCGGACGGGCGACGGCACGATCGGCACCCTCCCCAGCAGTCGCAGCGGTCGTGTCCCGCGCGGGGGCGCCGACGAGGCGAACGGTCTGTCGCCCCGTCCCGGTGCGGGGGACCTCCGCAGCGGCCCGAGCAGCCGCACCCTGCGCACGGGCGCGGACGACCTGACCGGCCGCACCAGCGGACGCGTCCCCCACCCCGACACCGGCGACCTCACCGGCCGCGCCAGCGGACGCATCCCCCACCCGAGCACCGGCGACCCCACCGACCGACCCAGCGGACGCGTCCTCCGCTCCGGGGGCGGTTCGTCCGACGAGCGGTCCGGTGGACGCACCGGGGCCGGAGCGGACGCCTTCCTGACCGACACGCCCAGTGGACGGCTGCCCCGGCGGGACGGTGGCCCCCTGCACGACGGCCCGAGCAGCCGCACCCTGCGCACGGGCGCGGACGACCTGACCGGCCGCACCAGCGGACGCGTCCCCCACCCCGACACCGGCGACCTCACCGT